>JAHEEK010000024.1:0-12259 GCA_024640765.1 Thalassobium sp.
CTTCATTGTCTGAAAAACTTTCCGCAGTTGCATTGAGTGCAGCAGACCAATCTTCCGAGATTTCTGCAAAATGGACCAAAGAAACGCTGACTAAGCTTTCTGGTGTTACCAAAGCACAAGCCGAGCCTGCTGATTACGCAAAAGCGATGACTGATTTCGCCTCTGCTTCTGCAGAAGCCTCTGCTGAATACATGGCAGCTTTTGCTGAAGTTGCGAAAAAAGTTCAGATGGAAACAGTTGAGCTGGTTTTGGCCGCTGGCAAAGACATGTCCGACGAAACAACAGCAGCAGTTAAAAAAGCGACTGCTGATGCGACTGCGGCAACGAAAAAAGCCACATCTAAGTAAGTAGTCCCTTAGGCTCATCCGCGTCATTCCTCCCAATTACTGACGCGGATACAAAAGAGCGGGTGCCAGTTTCGGCGCCCGCTTTTTCTTTGCGGTACGTTCCCTGTGCAGTCTGTGCTGCGCCGCAGCTTTGAACGATCACAAGATCTCTTTCCTTTTTTGCTGCACGCGCATAGGCTAATCGCCAATGCACCATCTTGGGAGGATCGTCGCGTGGCTGAAGAAAAATCGACATTGCTAATTAAGCGATACGCAAGCCGCAGGCTCTATAATACCGAGACCAGTGATTACGTGACCCTCGAAGATATCGCGAGCTTCATCCGTGAAGGCCGCGAAGTTCAGATTGTCGATTTGAAATCAGGCGATGATTTGACCCGCCAGTATTTGCTGCAGATTATCGCAGATCACGAAAGCCGCGGTGAAAGCGTTTTACCTGTTGGTGTGCTCAATGATTTGGTGCGTAGCTATACGACCCAGACCGCCAGTGTTGTGCCGCAATTTTTGCAGATGTCGTTTGATATGCTCCGTGACGGGCAATCAAAGGTGGTCGATAGCATGAGCACAATCAATCCAACGGTCAAAATGCCCGGGTTTGAGGCGATGCAAGCCCAACAAGAAGCCTTCATGAAGGCAATGACCAGCGGCATGACTGGATTTGCGGCACCGCCTGCTGCGAAAGACGAAGCCCCCGCGCCAAAGGGCGAAGACCTAAGCGATATCAAAAAGCAACTGGCAGAGCTGCAAGATAAACTTTCCAAACTGTCCTAGTCCATGCGCGCATCCCAAGACCGTTTCACCCTCTGGGGCATTCAAGTTTTTTTGGCTACTGTCGAGGAGGCAAGCATCAGTGCGGCTGCACGCAGGCTTGGCACGTCTCCTGCCACGGTTAGTCAGCAATTGACCAACCTTGAAGGCGCCATTGGGGTCACGCTGTTGAACCGCTCCCATCGCCCCGTGCTGCCAACCCCTGCTGGTGAGACGTTCCGGCTGCGCGCGCAAAACATTGTTAACGAGGCAACCCAAGCGCGCAGTGAACTGGCTCTCGATGGGCAAGCGCTGACCAGCTTTCGCCTTGGGATGATTGAGGATTTTGATGCAGATGTGACGCCGCGCCTTCTATCTGGTATGGCCGATGATCTGAAAGGGTGTCAGTTCCTGCTGGAAACGGGTGCCTCGCACCGGCTGTTTGATCTGCTGGACGCCCGCGCACTGGATATTGTGGTGGCTGCAGATGTTGGCGCATCCGGCGAGTGGATGGATGTGCACCCATTGATGAGGGAAGATTTCATCATTGCCGTGCCCAAAGGCCAGGCCACAGACGCGGATGCGCTTAAGAAAATGCCGCTTATTCAGTACACGCAGCGCCATCATATGGGCCGCTCGATCACGGCTCATTTGGCGCGGCAGCGGCTAAACCTTGCACATCAGTTTGAACTCGATAGCTATCACGCGATCATGGCGATGGTGGCTGCAGGGCAGGGTTGGACCATTTTCACCCCCCTTGGCTGGCTGCGTGCAGACCGGTTCCGTGAACAGGTTGATGTGGCCCCGCTGCCCTTTGGCGCGCTAAGCCGGACAATCAGCCTGACGGCGCGACGCGGTATTTTGCGCGATATGCCTGAACAAACGGCTGCGCGCCTAAAGGGTCATCTTGATGAGATGATCGTTAAACCGGCATCACAGCGGCATCCGTGGCTTCAGGATGCGCTGACCATTTTGTAGCGCGCGTCACTCTTGCGTGGCTAATTCAACTCGCCGCTAGGCAATGAATTTAGCAATATTTCTCCGATCATGTCGCAATCTTGCGGTGTCAGGCGTGCGGGCAACCTAACATCACAGGCGCGCATCAGCATCGCGCGGGTCTTGGGTAGCTCTGGGATATCATTCAAAAACTGCCAGTTCCAAAATGCGCGCGCGTTGTCTGCTGACATGCCAAAGACCTGTACTTTGATGCCTTGTGCGTCCGCGCGGCGCACAAAGTCGGTGACCGCAGCATCAGTCATATCGGTTAGATTGAATTGGATGCTGTCAGGGGCGCGGTTTTCGGGGGCAAGTTTTTCGGGCACCGTCACATTGGGGTGGCGATTAAGCTGTGCGGCTAGCCGGTCATGATTGCGCCGCCCGTCGGCAACACGCCGCGCAATTTCCGGCAGCTGCGCGCGCACGATCGCCGCAGACATGTTGGACAGCCGCAAATTATAAAGCGGCAGTTTGTTTTGCCACTTTTCCACGGCTTCAGCGGCTATATCGTGTTTTTCCCAAGCGTGCTCATAGGCACCGGACATGATGGTGGCGCGCCCAACCAAGTCCGCATCATCAGTAATCAAAATGCCGCCCTCACCGGCATTGAGGAGCTTGTAGGATTGAAACGAAAAGCATCCGACCCGTCCCAACGTACCAATGTTTTTGCCGTGCCATGTCGTACCCAAGGAATGTGCAGCATCCTCAATAACTGGGATATCGCGTGCATCACAAAGACGCATAATTGCGTCCATGTCAGATGTATGGCCACGCATGTGACTGATGATGACGGCGCTGATGTCTTGTTCAAGCTTGTCTGCAAAATCGTTCAGATCAATCCGGTAATTTTCACTGACTTCACAAAGGACTGGAATACATTCCGCGTGGACCACAGATGACGGCACTGCAGCGAATGTGAAGGCAGGAATAATAACCCGCGCATCACGCGGCAGGTCTAGCGCCTTAAGGGACAGAAATAATGCTGCTGAACACGATGACACCGCTAGCGCGTATGTACTGCCAAGCTGTGCGGCAAACTCTCGTTCAAGCAGAGTGACGGGTGCGTTCTGGGACGTATAGCGGAACAGATCACCTGAGCTAAGAAGCCGCTTGATTTCATCGCGCACAGCGGCGGGGATGGGTTCGGCTGCGTGAAGGTCAGAGGACGCTTTGGTGGGCTGAGCTTGATCTAGCATTTTTATACTTTCCGAAAACTACTTTCGATAATTGTAAAATACTAATACCTATCGGTCCATAAATATTGAGCGCCGCGGCAATTGGACCGGGACGTGTTGTTGTATTGGACCTGTGTCAGAAGATGGGTGGGCTGTGCGCCTAGTGAAAGAGCCTGTCCTTGAGCGCCATCCACCGAATTGCGGCGTTTGTAATTAGTCCGCCAAGACTAGCACCGCCTGGAAGCGCGGGCGACGGAAGGCTTTGCAGCATGGCAAACTCACCGGTATCGCCGCGCATCGCGTTCACACACGCTCGGCCCGCAAAAGTGGCAAGTACAAGCCCGTGGCCTGAGTAGCCGCCCGCGCTGTAATGCCCGTCCGCGACTTGGCCCACAAATGGTAAACGTGTTGCGGTAACGGCGAGGGTGCCGCCCCATGTGTGGCTGAATTTGACGTCAGCGAGTTCTGGATAAATTTCAGATAGCTGCTTTCTGACGCGTGGCTCAATCTCGCCAAAGCGTTTGCCGTAGCTTTCTCCGCCCCCGAAAATAAGCCGTCCGTCACGGGATTGCCAAAAGTAATTCAGCACGAACTTGCTATCATACACGGCCATTGGTTTTGTGATTGGTGCAAGCGCGCCAAGAGGCTCGGTTGCCGCGATATAATTGTTGATGGGCAACACGCGGGCGGCGGTTTTGCGGTTTAGATGCGCGCCGTAGCCATTTGTGGCTTGCAAGATGAACTTTGCCGAAACTGTGCCAGCATCTGTGCGCACGGTGTGGGGTGATCGGGCGGAATTGTGCCCTGTACTGACATCAATTTTATGAACTGTGGACCGTTCAAAGATCTGCACGCCAGCTGCGTCGCAGGCCTGCGCGAGCCCGAAGGCGTAGCGAAGCGGGTGGCAATAGCCCGCATCCATATCAAGGACTGCCCCTGCGTAGGCTTTTGTTCCGATATGGGCTTCAACCTGTGCTGCGTCGCACATGGTGGTGTCATATCCAAAGCGTGCGCGCATTAACGCGGCTTCTTGAGCAAGCTCATCAGCTTTTTGCGCGGTAACGGCCGCTTGTAGCAGGCCTGCGGTGTAGTCAGCGTTAGGCGCGTGTTCGGCAAGCAGTGAGCGGGTGAGTTTTTTGGCGTCCTCGGTCATGGCCCAAAGTGCATCGGCGCGTTGTTTGCCAAATGCTTTGTCGAGCACGCTAACGTCCCAATTCAAGCCTGTTCCAACTTGTCCGCCATTTCGCCCCGATGCGCCCCATCCCACACGGTGGGCGTCCAGAACGATGACTGACATGCCTGCTTTGGCTGCGTGAAGTGCAGCAGGCAGACCCGTGTAGCCCGCGCCAATGATACACAGATCAGCGCGATGATCTCCGCGCAAAACAGGGTGCGGGGCAGGGGCATCAGCAGTTGCTGCGTACCAGCTTTCTGGCATCACACCCTGTGCTTCGTTTGCAAAAAGCCAGTTCATTCAGGTCATACATTGAGCAAAAGATGCTCACGCTCCCAAGGGCTGATTTGCTGCAAAAACTCTTCGTATTCTGTACGCTTTACGATGGAGTACACCCGTGCAAATTCAGGGTGCAGAATGTCTTTGAGCCGCTCTGCACTATCAAAAAGTTCAAGTGCTGCGAACAGGCCACGGGGGATGTCTTCATCCGCGTCATAGGCATCACCGCTGTATTCAGGGCGTGGCGCGCGCGCTTCTTCAAGACCCATCAACCCACACGCCAAAGAGGCGGCAATCGCAAGGTAGGGGTTGCAATCCATGCCCGCCAACCTGTTTTCAACCCGCCGTGCAGCTGCGTCGCTGATGGGCACACGGATGCCCGTTGTACGGTTATCACGAGCCCATTCCAGATTGATCGGCGCAGCCAGATCTTTGACGTACCGCCGATAGCTGTTCACATAGGGCGCCAGCACAGCGATGGTTGAAGGCACGTGGTTTTGCAGCCCTGCGATGAAATGGTAGAAGGCGTCGGTCTCACTGCCATCTGCGGCAGAGAAGATGTTGTTGCCGTCTTGATCAAGGACCGAGTGGTGGATGTGCATCGCACTGCCGGGCTCGCCTTCGATTGGTTTGGCCATGAAAGTTGCAAAGCAGTCGTGCTTCAGAGCCGCCTCGCGGATCAGGCGTTTGAAGTAGAACACTTCATCAGCAAGTTTGACCGGATCGCCGTGGCGCAAGTTGATCTCTAGCTGCCCTGCGCCGCCCTCTTGGGTGATGCCGTCAATCTCAAATCCTTGCGCTTCGGCGAAATCGTAAATGTCGTCAATCACGGGACCATATTCATCGACCGCTGACATTGAATAGGCTTGGCGTGCGGCTGCTGGCCTGCCACTACGGCCCATCATCGGTTCAATCGGATTGGCAGGATTGGTGTTGCGACCGACCAGATAGAATTCCATCTCAGGGGCAACAACAGGGTACAAGCCGCGTGCGTGGTAGGCGGCAACAACCCGTTTCAATACGTTGCGCGGTGCCATCGGCACAGGCTCGCCTTCGCGGGTGACTGCATCATGGATGACTTGCAGGGTCCAATCACCAGTCCACGGAGCGGCGGTGGCCGTGCTCATGTCGGGCACAAGGGTCATGTCCGGCTCAATCCAGCCTTCGGGGCCTGCGGCCTCGCCCCAACCACCGGCGATGGTCTGAAAGAAGATCGAATTGGGCAAAAAGAACTGGGATTGTTTTGCAAATTTCTTGGCGGGAACGGCTTTGCCGCGCGCGATGCCGGACAAGTCACCGATGATGCATTCGACTTCATCAAGACGGTTCTCGCCCAAGTAGTCGTGGAATGGTGTGGGAAGGTTTGTAGTCCATGTCATGGTGCGTTGTCTTTCAAGAAATGCGCGAGGATCCGTGCGACGACCCATTCATCATTTGGGGTATCCACATGTGCTTGGGCCTGCTCAATCAAAGCCGTCGGATACTGCGGATCTGTGCCGCGGGCGGCCAGATAATCCTGCAGCACAGCGTTGGTGATTTCGGGGTGCGCTTGCGTTGTCAAAATTCGGTTCCCATAGCGCAGCGCGGCGTTCTCACAAAAAGAAGACGTGGCCACAACTTTGGCCGTTTCGGGACGCTTGACGACCTGATCTTGGTGCCACGCGTTGAACGACAGGGACCTGCCTTCAAAATCATACGTGTGGCGGCCAACGGCCCATCCGCCTGCAAATTTCTCAACCGTACCACCCAAGGCCTGCGCGATGATCTGATGCCCAAAGCAGATGCCCACCATGGGGCGATCGCTTTGATCTACTGCGCGGATGAATTCCTCGAGCGGTGGGATAAAAGCATGATCCTCATAGGCGCCATGTTTGGACCCTGTGACCAGCCAACCGTCCGCAGTTAGATTATCTTCGGGCCACTCATCATCGACAACATTGAAAGTCGTGAAGCTGAACCCTTCACCATCAAACATACGCGTGAACAGGGCGTCAAAGTCGCCATGGTTTGCGTTGACCAAGTCAGGGGTGTGACCGCATTGCAAAATACCGATGTGCATCGCGTGGTGTCCTTTGACTGCGAAAATAGGGCGATGATCCGTGCTTAGCGGATGATCTGTGGACGCAACCGAAGTTTGGGGCGCACCTGTGACGGAAGGTGGCGATTAAGTCGTTTGTTGGCAATGCCAAAGACGCCAATAATCAACAGGGTCACAAGAATGAAATACATCGCCAAGATCGGGTAGGGCACAAACGGGTTGAACGTTTTGTCAGCAAAGTAGCTGGCGTAATACAGCGCGTCTCCGCGTTGTTGGCGCGCAGGAAATCCGCTGAAGAAAATCAACGTGGTTGAGTGAAACAGAAAAATTGCTTCGTTGGTGTATGCAGGCCACGCAAGGCGCAACATGGTTGGAAAAACGATCCGCTTGAACCGTGGCAAGCCGCTCATCCCGTATGCGTCGGCGGCCTCAGTATCGCCTTTGGGAATTGATTTCAGGGCGCCGTAAAATATCTCAGCTGAGTAGGCAGAGGTGTTGCAAAAGAGCACGATCAACGCACCAAGCCACGCCGCCGAAAGGCTTTCGAACATCGGATGGAGTGGTTTGAGCGATAAAAAGACGAAGTATCCGAAAAAGAACTGAATAAAGAGCGGTGATCCGCGGAATATAAAAATGAACCATTCGGAGGGTTTGCGCAAAAGGGCCTTTGGGCTGTCTTTTCCCATGGCAAGAGCGACCGCGAAACAAAAGCCAAACATCAGGGCGAACAAGCCAAAGTAGATGTTCCAGATCATGCCTGACCCGATCAGCGTAAACTGTTGGCACAACGTAAAATCACTGCGCGGCAAAAGCCGTTCGCCGTACCCGATGGCGCGTAGACCGTAATCAAGGATGGTTTGGGTGCAACTCATCACGCGGCCTTTCTTTGGGCTTCACCAGCGGCTGTGGCCTGTCCATGGGTCAAGCGCGCCATGACGCGGTCAAGGACCACTTCAGAGACTTTGGTGAAGGCCAAATAAAAGACGAGCAGCGCCAAGAAATACCACATCCGCCAATCGCCGTGGGGGTAATCTGTGAAGCGCGGGTTTTTTGTACCGCCTTGTTCACGCGCCCAATAGACAATATCCTCAACGCCCAGCAAAAACAAAAGTGGCGTCGCTTTGATCAGCACCATCCAGAGGTTCGACAGGCCGGGCAGGGCAAACACCCACATTTGCGGCACTAAGATGCGCCAGAAGGTTTGGCGCTTGCTCATGCCGTATGCCGCCGCCGTTTCGAGTTGCGCGGCTGGCACAGCACGCATAGCGCCAAACAAAACGTTGCCCGCGAAGGCCCCGAAAACAATGGCAAACGTCAGCACGGCAACGAAAAAGCCGTAGACCTCATGGACCCATTGCGGTGCGTTGCCTTGGGGCAGTTTTGCCTCGGCGCAGACGACAAAATCGTTGCCTTGACGGATTGCGTCTGTCCAATCGGGGCACAGGACTTGATGGCGGGCCCATTCAAACCCTTGGTCCAGTGCGATTACAAAAAAGAGAAAAAACGCAATGTCAGGCACGCCGCGCACCAGCGCCATGTATGTTTTGCCAAACCATCTCAATGGTGTGAAAGATGATCGCGCTGCAGCCGCACCGCCAAAACCAAACATCAAAGCAGCGGGTGCAGTAATCGCCAACAGCAAAAGAACCGTGCCCACGGACCAGTAAAGCGACATGTGCTTACCGGTGGTCAGGTAACACGCCATCCAGCGCCAGTCAGCCAAGAGGCTGGGGTCTGAGCAAAATTCAAAGATGGCGGGCCTCTGCGGGTTATGGCCGAAACGTTGGCGGGTTGGGGGTGGTCACCACATATCAAAAGGGGCGCTTTTGTGCCAAGCGCCCCTTCGGGATGTTTTGACCGCTTAGAAAGGAGCGGATTCAGGCAGCCACTTTGCGATCAGTACGTTCAGTGAACCGTCTGCTTTCATGCTTTCGATTGCTGCAGAGAATTTCTCTTTCAGCTCTGTGTCGCTTTCACGGATGCCCATGCCGATGCCGCCGCCAAGCAATACCTCATCGCCGACCATTTGCAGGTCTGCATCTTCAGCTGCGATTGGCTCGAGGAATGCTCGGTCTGCAAGGACGGCGTCCGCTTCGCCTGATTTTACGGCTGCAACTGTTTCTTCTGGTGTTGCGAACTCGAGAAGTGTCGCGCCCATTGAGGCAACGTGGCCCGCTTGGATCGTACCAGTTTGCGCAGCGATCACGCCACCTGCCAGATCAACGTCAGCAGATGCTGCCACGAATGAAGAAGGATCGGGCTGTGTGTAAGGTGTTGTGAAATCGATGACTTCGTCACGCTCGGCTGTGATGGACATGCCTGCGATGATTGCGTCATAGTTGCCGGACACGAGGTTCGGGATGATGCTGTCCCACTCGTTCGTGACCCACTCGCATGTCAGTTCAGCGCGTGCGCACAGCTCATCGCCTACTTCGCGCTCAAAGCCATCAACTTCGCCTGCGTCGTTGAGGAAGTTGTAGGGAGGGTAGGCGCCCTCGGTTCCCAAACGAACCACAGAGTGGCTACCCGCGAGTGCAGCACCTGCAGTGATTGCAAGCAAAGCGGTTGCTGTAATTAGTGTCTTCATGAGGTTTCTCCCTTGTCTCATTAAGTCGGTACTGGTGTTGTTATGCGCTGCCAGCAGAAAGAAATTGCTGCAAACGCTCGGATTTTGGCGCGCCAAACAACTCGTCAGGTGCGCCTTCTTCTTCGATCAGCCCTTGGTGCAAAAACACAACGTGATCAGACACATCGCGGGCAAGGTTCATGTCATGGGTAACGATCAGCATCGTGCGCCCCTCAGCGGCAAGGTCTTTGATCTCGCGGATCACTTCTTGCTCAAGCTCTGGGTCAAGGGCAGACGTCGGTTCGTCAAATAGCAGGGCCTTTGGCTCCATGCAGAGGGCGCGCGCGATGGCAGCACGCTGTTGCTGGCCGCCCGAAAGCTGTGCGGGATACACATCGCATTTGTCCCCAATGCCCACTTTTTCGAGATATTTGCGCGCAGAGGCTTCAACTTCTGACTTGGCGCGCCCCAAAACAGTAACAGGCGCCTCCATGACATTTTCAAGAATTGTCATATGGGCCCACAGATTAAACTGCTGGAACACCATGCAAAGATTAGTGCGGATATGGCGAACCTGGGCCGCGTCAGAGGGGCGGCGCGCTTGGGCCGTGCCGCGCCAATTTACTGGATCGCCTTCGAAAATCACATCGCCCTGCTGGCTGTATTCGAGCAGGTTCGCACAGCGCAAAAGCGTGGATTTTCCGGAACCAGATGAGCCGATTAGCGAAACCACATCCCCACGTTCAGCGCGGATACAGATCCCTTTGAGAACCTCAAGCTCTCCGTAGGATTTGTGCAAATCCTTCAATTCGATGACAGTGTCGGTGGTCACAGCTATCCCTGCAAATGTTAGCGCTTTAATACACTTCGATTCTACAGAATTTGCAATGGTATGCGCCAAACTTGACCCAGCGGAACTTGGCGCGGCTGCGGCTATTTTTAGCTTTCCTAAGTGCTGACACGTTGGCGCGCCAGATTGCTGTCGATATCAGAGACACCAAGGAAAGACACGACCATGCGTAAAAGCGCATCTTCTTCGTCGTCACGCTCACCATCCGCCAATGCAACGGTCCATAGCGCTTCCACGACTGCAATGCGGTCCTCATAGGCGACTGCATCTTTGATAGCGCGGGTAAAGCGCACTGTGTCCGGCGCTTCTTTTTCCAACTCTTCGGCCTGCAGTTTTAGGCTTTGGGCATCGCTGCCGGATAGCCCGTAACGCGCCTGAATGATCGAAACGATGCGCTGTTGTTCCGTAAGCGCGTAATCTCCGTCAGATTTGGCAAGCCGGACCAGCAGTCCCGTTAGGGCAAGCCGCGCGTCCGCATCCGCAAGCTGGGCGGGTTTATCGGCTGTGAGGTGGTTTAGAAGTTGTGCAAACATATTCAATATTTATGCTTTTCAAAAGGGCTTTCAAGTGGCGTGCCACACTGAACGGCGTCTAGCCGTCATACCCTTCGACGATAACCAAATCGGTCAATGCGATTGGCTCCCGCAGGGCTTTGGCGGCTTGATATTCCGCGCTGTTGTAGCAAGCGTAGGCAGCCTCAATACTTGGGAATTCAATGACGACGGTGCGTGAGCGGGCAGTACCTTCTTCAAGGGTTTGCTCGCCGCCGCGCACGACGAAACGCGCGCCAAATGCCACAAATGGGGCTGCGTTCGCGGCCTTGTAGGCTTTATAGCCTTCAGGGTCTGAGACATCTCCGTGCACAATCCAGTATCCTTTGGGCATGTATTTCTCCGATTTGTGATGGGGTGAACAGGTGGGCTGATTAGGCGGAAGGGACGGTAATTTGCCCTTTTGAGATTGGCACGGCGCTGCCTGCGATATGCACCGCTGACAGCACGCCCTTGGCTACATCAGCTTCAAAGTGGATCTCGCTTGGCCGTCCCATGAAAATGCCTTGGGTCAATTGCACTTTGGTTGTCCCGTCTTTGTCCAGCGCACCGTTTTGCAAAAGCTGGCTGGCCAGAATTGCGCTTGCGCTGCCTGTTGCGGGATCTTCGGGAATACCGGCGGTGGGGGAAAACATTCGCCCATTGAAACTTGGCGTATAAAGATACGCACTGTCCACCTGACAGGCTTGCATCAGTTGATCCCAAGCGGGCTGGAGTGGGCGCGCTTGTTGCAACGCGGCCTCATTCACTACGGGAATATAGAGAAAACGCGGCCCGCCTTCGTGCACGCCTGCCATGTGCGGGCCAAGTTGCGTGGTGGTCAGGCCCAAAGCGGAGGCGGCTAATTCAGGATCGACGGCAATATTGCAGTCAAAAGGCACAACAGGCGCGGTAAATTGCGCTGTGTCGTTTGTAATTGTGACGGGCACAAGTCCGGCTACTTCTTCAAGTACCACATGATCCAACGCACGCTTTTGGGCCAGATGCAGCGCGCAGCCAATGGTGGGATGACCTGCAAAAGGGATTTCTGCAGTTGGGAAAAAGATGCGCACCTTAGCCGTGTTCGCAGTATCATCTGCCGTTTGCACAAAGATGGTTTCCGACAAGTTGAATTCACGCGCAATTGTTTGCATCTGTGCGGTGCTCAGATCGTCTGCGCCCTCAACAATGACCAATGGGTTGCCACTGAACGGGCGCTGCGTGAATACGTCGTAGGTCGTGAAGTCGAGAGTTAGCATCCGCTCCACCTTGTAGGGACGACCTAGCTGATCGTCCCGTACATTTGAATGGTTTTCGCCGGTGCGGGCAAGAGCACTTCGATCCGCTCCATCAAGTTGTGTTCGGGGCCCGTTTCGGGGCCGTCGCAATTTACCACAAGCAGCAAGTCATCCATCAGCGCGTCCCGCTCATGGGCGGGTGTCTCATGGGCGAGCAAACGCCCCAGAGCTTCGGTGTGGGGATATTCGCGTTCAAGCGTTTCACCGGATGCACGCAATTGCGCCGCGGCAATACCATTGAGACCCAGACGGCGCTTTAGAA
>JAHEEK010000011.1:0-60804 GCA_024640765.1 Thalassobium sp.
CAGAACTAAGTCAGCCTCTCAGCGTCTCCTTGGCCCCTCTGGCGACCCGCGCTGCATCTCTGCGCCGCCGGTGAAGTGGGGTTTAGGTCTAACAAACAAAACACGCAACCCCCTTTTTGAAAGCATATACGTTTTTTGTGCATTTTTCTGTTTTTTCGTCTATTTACAGATGCTTGCTTAAGAATGTTGCTAGTTTACATAGGGGTTTGGGTAATCAAATTACCCTCCCGTTAGCGCCAATACTTTGGACGACTGAGTTATCCACAGACCTAAGCCGGTCAAACACGAACAATCGGTCCCAAAAGCCGTGAATCGCATGAATCAGACGGCCACTGATTTGCGATTCTGCCCTTTAGGAATCAATCGCAGCCCCAAAAGCAGCAAAATCACCGCCATATAGGCCAGTGGTTCGATCTGAATCCCTTTTACGAGCCAAATAAAATGCGCCCCGCCCAGAATCGCGGCCCCATAGGTCAATTTATGAAGCGTCCGCCAGTTTGGCCCCATGCGCCGGACAGCCCAATTGTTAGATGTAAACGCAAGTGGCAACATCAACACGAACGCGGCCATGCCGACGGTAATATACGTGCGCTTTAGAATATCCGCCCAGATCTGACTTAGGATCTGAACATCAAGCACCAGCCATACCAGCAGGTGCGCCAATACATATGCAAACGTCACAAGACCAATGGCGCGGCGAAACTTGATAAGGTTGATACCAGTGAAACGGCGCAGCGGTGTAATCGCCAGTCCGATGATGACCAACTGCAACGCAATCTCACCGTATTCATGTTCAAGCGCTTTAATCGGCTCGGCACCCAAACCGCCCGTCAGACCATGATAGAAGAAGTACGGCATCGGCAGCAGGTACACAGTATACACACACCAGACAGGCAGCTTGCCCGCCCAGCCATTCAGACGGTCAACAATCATGCTAGGCTAGAAGTCCTTACGAAGGTCCATGCCCGCATAAAGCGACGCAACTTCTTCTTCGTAGCCATTGAACATCAAAGTAGGCTCGCGCTTTTGAAACAGACCGCCCCCAATGACGCGGTGCGATGCCTGTGACCAACGCGGGTGATCTACTTCCGGGTTCACGTTGCTGTAAAAGCCGTACTCCCGTGCGTTGATCGTGTTCCAGCTTGTGGGCGGCTCGCGGTCCGTCAGGGTGATCTTCACGATCGACTTGATAGATTTGAACCCGTACTTCCACGGCACCACCAAACGGATCGGTGCGCCATTCTGGTTAGGCATAGGCTTGCCGTAGATACCCGTCGCCATCAGCGTCAGCGGATGCATCGCCTCATCAAGGCGCAACCCTTCGACATACGGCCACGGAATAGACGGCAGGCGTTGACCGGGCATTTCCTCGGGCCGGTACAACGTTTCAAAAGCTACGTACTTGGCATCTGACTGCACGCCAGCCTTTTGCAGAATATCGCGCAATTCAACACCGTTCCACGGCACAACCATCGCCCATGCTTCAACACAGCGGAAACGGTAAATACGCTCTTCTATATCCAGACCGTCCAGCAACTCGGCCACAGAATATGTACCGGGGTTATCGACCAGCCCATCAACCGTGATTTTCCACGGGTCCGCGGTCAGGCTACCTGCGTTGGCGGCGGGGTCGTCCTTGCCGGTGCCGAACTCGTAAAAGTTGTTGTAGCTGGTGATGTCTTCAAAGCTGTTGGGCACCAACGCATCCTGCGCGGCGAAGGCGGACGCTGCGATGCTGCCCGCAGCACCGGCGGCGGCCATGCCAGCCATAATCTGACGCCGATTCCAGAACGCCGCTTCCGGTGTCACATCAGCCGCAGTTAACTTGTTCTTCCAACCATAGGCCATGAGCCGCGTCCTTCATCTGTTTGAGCCACGCGCATCATGCGCCTACCAGCTCTTTATACTTACGAGGCGCGCCACACTGCGCAAAGCCCCCCTCACGCATTGGTGAGACCCTGTCACAAAGCGCCGCTCGTCGTCCGCCCTCTCTATATAGGTATAGAGCACCGCGCCTTCGCGCCCAGGGATCTTGCGCCTAGGGATGCGGCGCAGTCTGCCCTTGATCGCGGGCGGGGTAAATCGTGCTTAGCCGCTTGCTGCTGCCATCTGGTTGTACGATCCACACGTGTGACCGCCGCATCAGGCGCGGCTCGGCCACACCAAAAGAATGGGCAATAGTTTCCACTTCATGAACGATAGACCGCGCATAGGCCGCGACTTTCTCGAACTTTTGCTCAACCACCAGCCCTTTTTGAAAACGCGGATCATGGGTGGTGATGCCAGTGGGATATGTGTTCTTGTTGCACTTCAGCGACTGGATGCAGCCAAGGCTAAACATGAAGCCGCGCGCAGACGTCACAAAGTCCGCCCCTGCCGCCAAAGCCCACGCCACATCACCGGGGTTCACCAACTTACCACTGGCCACCAAGCGGATGCGCTCCTTAGGGCCCATGCGATCACGTAGCGCACTAATCAGGGGCAACGCCTCACGAATTGGCATCCCCACCAAATCCATCAACGGCATCGGAGAGGCCCCCGTGCCCCCCTCGCCCCCGTCAAGGGTGATGAAATCCGGTGCGCTATCAATCCCGCGCTCCTGAATAGCCACAAAGAATTCCTCAAGCGCGTCGGGCGAGCCGACCACAGTCTTAATCCCGACGGGCTTTCCAGTCACCGCGCGCACATGGGCAATCATGTCCAGCAGATCGTACCAGTCATCTACTTCTTCATGGCGGTTCGGGCTGATGCTGTCTTGATGCGGTTCAATCCCGCGAATGTGGGCAATCTCGTCATTCACTTTGGCGGCGGGAAGTATGCCGCCCTTACCGGGCTTTGCCCCTTGGGCCAGCTTGATCTCGAACATCCGTACAGTCTGATGAGCAGCGACTGCGCGCAGCCGGTCATCGCTTAGCTTACCGTCCTTGGTGCGCACGCCGTATTTCGCCGTGCCGATCTGAAACACAATATCCGCACCACCCGCCAGATGTTCAGGGGCTAGCGCACCTTCGCCAGTGTTCATCCAAATGCCTGCCTTTGCTGCCCCTTTTAACAGCGCCAGAACCGCCGGCTTGGAAATGGCGCCGTAGCTCATGCCAGATAGGTTAAAGATGGATCGCGCCACAAAAGGCGTTGCCGCGCCTTGGCCAATGATCATCGGTTCCGAGCTGGCGAATTGGTCATCAACGGGCGGGAACGCAGCGTTCACAAAGATGGGCGTGCCGACTTCTGAAATGTTGCGGGTTGAGCTAAAGACGACCGTGTTACTTTTGCCCTCAGAGGAATGCTTGGTCCAGTCGCGCTACGCACGGTTAAAGGGCAGTTCTTCACGGTCCATCGCAAAGAAATACTGCCGGAAGAACTCACCCAATGTGCTGAAAAGCGCGCGAAACCGCCTGATCACCGGATAGTTGCGCCGCACCGCATCCTCGGTCTGCCAACGATCGCGCACGAACAACACAAGAGCCAGCGCAACAACAAAGCCAATCACCGTCACAAACAACAGCGCCAAGAATTGCAGCGCGTATCCCGCCGCCCCCATAAAGCTGAACATCTCCGCACCCCCTTAAGCAAATCACCTTGCACCCACTAAACCGCAAAGCCCGCCCAAAAGGAAACCGCATAACGCGGACGTGAGCGGACCTTGGCGTTGCGCCCCGCTCATCAGGCCCGTCCGCTGCGGTAAAATCGCGTTAGGCGTTTTGCGCGACACTCCCCAAGCGCGCAATTTGAGAAAGCATATGGTTCAAAGCCCCGGTCGAAATCTATTCGACACCGCGAAAAGGGCGCCGAACCGATCCACCGCAACGGATTTCGGGGGCTTGGCACGCCCTTCTTGCACCCTCATCGTTGGCGGCCGCCAATCTCTCTCACTCGTTACTGATAGTTTCACATACAAACAAAAACCGCCCCAGCGTTTCGGCTGAGGCGGCTCTTTGTGCTGTCGACTGTCAAATACACGTAGCCCTGAACAGCGGGTTAATGAACCACCGCATCCTCGGGCGCTTCGCGGGTAGAGGCGCTGATTCGGTCGCCCACCAGAAGGCCACTCGGCCCCGCGCTAATGTGAACGGTGCTGCCGTCTACTACATCCCCAGACAACAGCATTTCAGCCAGTTGGTCTTGCAACGCACGCTGGATCACACGCTTCAAAGGCCGCGCGCCAAACACGGGGTCATACCCCTCGTCGGCCAGCCATTGTTTGGCAGCCGCGTCCAACTCAAGATTGATCTTACGCGCCGCCAAGCGTTTCAGCAGCCGCGCCATCTGAATATCAACGATCCCGTCCATGTCTTCGCGGGCCAGACGGTCAAAGATCACAGTCTCATCCAAACGGTTCAAAAACTCAGGGCGGAAATGGCCACGCACCGCCGCCATCACATCACGTTTGGCCGTAGATGCGTCAGCACCTTCCGGCAATTCGCTCAGCGCCTGAGAACCAAGGTTGCTGGTCAGAATAATCAGCGTTTGCTTGAAATCGACTGTGCGCCCCTGTCCGTCGGTCAACTGACCATCGTCCAGAACCTGCAACAACACGTTGAACACATCTGGGTGTCCTTTCTCAACCTCGTCAAACAGCACGACCTGATAGGGCTTGCGTCGCACGGCCTCGGTCAACACACCGCCTTCGTCATAGCCAACGTACCCAGGGGGCGCGCCAATCAAACGGGCCACCGCGTGCTTTTCCATGAATTCAGACATATCGATGCGGACCATGGCGCTGTCATCGTCAAACAAGAACTCCGCAACCGCTTTGGTTAATTCGGTCTTGCCCACGCCGGTTGGCCCCAAAAAGAGGAACGACCCAAGGGGGCGGTTTTCATCATTTAGCCCCGCGCGCGCACGGCGCACCGCATTGGACAACGCCTTAACCGCCGCGTGCTGACCGATCACCCTATTGCCCAGCGCCGTTTCCATCCGAAGTAGTTTTTCGCGGTCACCCTCAAGCATTTTTGAGGTGGGGATACCGGTCCAACGCTCAACCACTTGGGCGATCTGTTCGGGGCGCACGGCCTCTTCGACCACCACGTCATCCCCTGCGGTTTCCGCCTTGGCCAAGTCTTTCTCAAGCTGCGGGATCACGCCGTAGGACAATTCACCTGCCTTGGCCAAATTGCCCTCACGCTTGGCGATGTCCAACTCGGCACGCGCACGGTCGAGCTTTTCTTTAAGCACCCGCGCACCTTCCAGCTTGTCACGCTCAGCCTGCCACGCGGTTGTCATTTGTGTGGCGCGTTCCTGCACCTCGGCCAAGTCCCGCTCGAGTGTGGCAAGACGATCCTTGGACGCCTGATCGTCTTCGAAGCGCAACGCCTCGGCCTCGATCTGCATCTGCAAAATCTGACGGTCCAGCGCATCAAGCTCCTCGGGCTTGCTGTCAACTTCCATGCGCAGCCTGCTGGCCGCCTCGTCCATCAGGTCAATCGCTTTGTCGGGCAAAAAGCGGTCAGTAATATAGCGGTGCGACAAAGTAGAGGCCGCAACAAGGGCGCTGTCTGAAATGCGCACACCGTGGTGCAACTCATACTTCTCTTTGATGCCACGCAGGATGCTGATGGTGTCTTCAACCGTGGGCTCGTTCACCAACACCGGCTGGAAACGCCGCGCAAGAGCTGCATCTTTTTCAACGTGTTTGCGGTACTCATCAAGGGTCGTGGCGCCAACACAGTGCAATTCACCGCGCGCCAACGCGGGCTTAAGTAAGTTCGACGCATCCATCGCACCGTCTGCTTTGCCCGCCCCCACAAGGGTGTGCATTTCATCGATGAACAAAACCACTTCACCAGCCGCGGCCGTCACCTCGGACAGGATTGATTTCAGACGTTCTTCAAACTCACCACGGTATTTCGCACCCGCAATCAACGCCCCCATATCCAGCGACAAAAGGCGTTTGTTGCGCAGACTTTCGGGCACATCACCGTTGATGATACGCAGGGCCAGCCCTTCGGCGATGGCGGTTTTACCCACGCCAGGTTCACCAATCAGAACGGGGTTATTCTTTGTGCGGCGCGACAATACCTGCATCGCGCGGCGGATCTCATCATCACGCCCGATGATTGGATCAATGCGCCCATGACGGGCGGCCTCTGTCAAATCAGAAGTGTATTTGCGCAGCGCCTCATAGGCGTCCTCGGCGCTTGTGGTATCCGCCGTGCGCCCTTTGCGTACGTCATTGATCGCACTGTTAAGCTTTTGCGCGGTGACCTTGCCGGCATCCGTCGCGGTTTTAGCGCCAGAGCGCACCATGGCCAACGCCATCAAGACGCGCTCAACGGGCACAAAACTGTCTTTTGCTTTCTTGGCAAGGTTCTCTGCCTCAGCCAGCACGCGGGTTGTGGCACTATCAAGGTACACAGCGCTCGCGTCGCCCGTCACTTTGGGTAGCTTTGACACAGCCAGATCAGCCGCACGCGCAACCGCAGGCGCATCGCCGCCAGAGGCGCTGATCAGATTGGCGGCAAAGCCCTGATCATCATCCATCATCGCCTTCAGCAAATGTTCGGGGGTCAGCCGTTGGTGGCTCTCACGCGCAGCAATTGTTTGTGCCGCTTGCACGAAACCGCGCGCCCGGTCAGTGAACTTTTCTAAGTCCATAAGTCTCTCCTTTTGCAGCATCCCACGTAAATTTCGCACCCGCCTTTGCGGCATACATCGGTGTGGGACCTTATGCAGCTTAGATGGGGCGAATGATGCCCGCGTTCAAGTGACGGAATGCCTAAAATCCGCGCAAAGCCTCACCGCGCGGCAAGGCCAACCACCGTTTTCGGCACACCCGCTCGCTTGCATCGCGCCCCCGAAACAACTACTCCCACCACAACAAAACATACGTACCAAAAGGAGCCGCACCGATGGCCGACGATAGATTGATTGTTGCGATGGATGTGCCGAACGCTTTGGCAGGGCTGAAACTGGCCGATGAGCTGGGTGATGCGGTATCGTTCTATAAAATCGGGTTGGGCATGCTGACTGGTGGCGGGCTTGGCCTTGCCAATGAGTTGAAAGCAGAACGCGGCAAACGCATCTTTCTGGACATGAAACTGTTCGACATCGGCGCAACTGTTGAGGCGGCCGTGCGCGGCTTGGCGCAGTTTGATCTGGATTTCCTGACCGTTCACGGAGACCCGCAAGTGGTTAACGCCGCAAAACAAGGCGCCGCTGGTTCGAACACAAAAATCCTCGCGGTTACCATTTTGACCTCGCTTGATCGTGGTGACTTGGACGACTGTTTGATCAAAGACGGTCTGATCCCTGATCTGGTGACTGAACGTGCGGGCCGTGCGCTTGAAGCTGGCGCAGACGGTGTGATCGCATCCCCACAAGAGGCGGCATTGATCCGCGCGCTGCCAATTGCGGACGACAAACTGATCGTCACCCCCGGCGTGCGGCCAACCGGCGCGGCCCTTGGGGACCAAAAGCGCGTTGCGACACCGTCCTCAGCCATTCGCGACGGCGCAAATCACATCGTAGTGGGCCGTCCCATCTGGCAAGCCGAAAACCCACGCGCAGCAGCGCAAGCCATCACAGATGAGTTGGCCGCGCTCTAAACGCGACTTGGACACGTCCACCGCGTAAGAGCCCAAGGTTACACCATTTTAGTCAGCGCCTTTGTGACCTCAGCCGCCACAAGGTGATGCGCCGGCGCGCCCCACAACTCGGTCGCCGCGGGCTGGTCCATCTCGGTGTAGCTCATCCCTTCAAGGCGAAGTGCTGCATCATGGGATGGCAAGTCCACCTCAACGATGCCTGTCACGCTTTGGCCAATTTGCTCCATCATGGTGCGGTCCACAAAAAGAGGATCCCCACCCAGCGGGCCAAACTGTGCCGTCATTGGCGGCTTCACCCAAAGCAGAATGACTTTTCCGTCAATATTGGCCAAAAGCGAGCGCATCCGCGCAAGCCACGCTTGGCGCAACTCATCCACAACAATCTCGTATTTCTCAGGTGCCTCGGGCTGCAGCGTCGACAAAAGGTGCCGCGTGAAAGTGAACTCCGTAAAATCCGTACCGCGAAAAATGGTCTGCATCAGCATCGATGGCTTCAAAAAGCGGTCGTTGCGCCGTGGGTGCACAGAATAGAACCGGTTCGACAGGTTCGCAGCGCCCATCACCTCAAGCACCGTCACACGGGCCTTAGAACAGGCGCCCGGTACGAAGGGATCACCCAGAAACACATCAGGTCCCGCATTCACACAACCAAAATTCACGCATTGAACATCAAGGCCTTGCTCAACCAAATCCGGAAACGGTTTAGGCATGAATTTGCCGTATGTCTCTGTGCCGCCCAGAAACGCCACATAATCCGTCTCAAGCCGCTTGCGTGGTCCGCGAAACACCAGTTTCGAGCGGCCATACCTGCACGGCATGTACTCAAGGGCGGTTTGCCCCGTTGATTGAATGGTCATTACGCCACCTCTCACAATTTCACCCAAGGACACGATTCTCACAAAGGTCTTTCCAAACCGCGAACCTGCTAATTTGTTGAAAACTGTCGCAATCACGGGGTTGCGCGCGCAGGCTGCTCACGACACAGTTAATGCAAACAGCATCAGAGGATCCGTCATGGATATTGAGCAGGTTGGCGTTATCGGCGCGGGGCAAATGGGCAATGGTATCGCCCATGTTTTTGCAAGCGCCGGGTATCATGTGCGGCTGAATGATGTGAGCGCAGATGCCCTTGCGGCGGCGCAGGCGTTGATTGCCAAAAACATGGACCGCCAGGTTGCCAAAGGCACAATGACCGCCGAGGACCGCGACGCGGCTTTGGGGCGCATTAGCACGACGCTTGATCTGGCCGAGCTTGGACAAAGCGATCTGATCATTGAAGCCGCCACTGAAAAAGAAGACGTGAAGAACGAGATCTTCAAAGCGCTGCAACCGCACCTGAAACCTGAGACAATTCTGACCTCAAACACGTCGTCTATTTCGATCACGCGGCTCGCAAGCCGCACAGATCGGCCAGAAAAGTTCATGGGTTTCCACTTCATGAACCCTGTGCCCGTGATGCAGCTGGTTGAGCTGATCCGCGGTATCGCCACTGACGAAGAGACATTTAAGACCTGCCACGCCATTGTTGAGCGTCTTGGCAAAATATCCGCCACCGCCGAGGATTTTCCAGCGTTCATCGTCAACCGCATCCTGATGCCGATGATCAACGAGGCGATCTATACACTGTACGAGGGCGTCGGTTCGGTCACGTCTATCGACACGTCCCTAAAGCTGGGCGCAAATCACCCGATGGGCCCGCTTGAGTTGGCCGATTTCATTGGCCTTGATACCTGCCTGTCCATCATGAACGTTCTGCACGACGGGCTGGCAGATACGAAATACCGGCCCTGCCCGCTGCTGACAAAATATGTGGAAGCTGGATGGTTGGGACGCAAAACAAAACGCGGATTTTATGATTACCGCGGCGAAACACCCGTTCCGACCCGTTGATTAGTCTGCCTTAAGGGCCAGTGTTTTCTCACGAAGCCACGCCATAAAGCCGCGCGGGTTGGCAGACCATTTCTGAATTTCTGCCGGATCAAACGGTGCGCCCACCACAGGGCTTTGCGGTTTATTAAGCGCGTGAACCACCTCGTGGATCAACAGGCCCTGCCGCAAAGTGGGCGAGATTTTATTGGCAATTTGATACATCCGGCTGTTTTGCCCGGGAAAGTAAATCGGCACTACGGCTGCTTTTGAGCGCTGAATCATCTTGGCCGTAAAGGGGTTCCACTCTGCCTCAACGGCGGGGCCAAAGAACGTCTCTGAACATGACACAACGCCGGACGGAAACAGCACAATCACACCACCACCACCACCAGACAAATGCGCCATCGCTTGCTTGCGCATATCAAGGCTTTTTTGCAGGCTGTCTTCCTCATGCGGAAAGGGCACCGGGATCATGAATTCTTCGATCTCATCAACGCCCGTCAACAGCGACCGCGTCAGGATTTTATAATCTGTGCGCACGCGGCCGATCAATTCAGCCAAGATCATCCCATCAACCAAACCGTGCGGGTGGTTGGCCACTACAACAACAGGCCCAGTGGCAGGAATGTTGGCAATTTGCTCGGCGGGCGTCTCAAGGGTGATGCCCATGTGGCGCAGCGCTTGTTTCCAAAACGCCTGACCATAGGCTGCGCCCTCACGCTCGAACCGGCGGATAAGATAAAGCAGTGGAATTTTGCCCGTCATCCACTCCATCACGCGGATTACATTGGCTTTGAACGGATTGGTAAATGTGTTGGCATAAGACAAGCGACGCTTGTCATAGGGCACCACGTCTGCGGGCGCGCCTTGGGCTGGGGGTCTTTGTTCAAGGCGATCAACCACTGAAACGATCCTTTTTGGCAGCCCCTACAAACACTAGAATTCTTCACCGAACTTATCAGCAATCAGTGCATCCAAGGCTTGCGCCGCCGCATCTGCATCAGCGCCCGAAATTTCAACATTGATAAAACTTCCTTTCGATGCTGCCAACATCAAAAGCCCCATTATGCTGTCACCTGTGGCACTAAGCCCATCTTTACTGACCTCAACGTTCGCGGCGTGTTGCTCGACCACCTCGACAAATTTCGCAGAGGCGCGGGCATGAAGGCCCTTTTGGTTGATGATCTCGAGGGTTTTGGAAATGGTTTGGGTCATAACTCGTATCCGGTTTGGCCCACGGTTCGGGCGTCCATATATTTGCGGCCAGCATCACGGGCGCCCAAAACGGCGGCCTTCAGCGGTGAGCTGCGGGTTTTCGCGAGCTTGATCAAAAGCGGCAAATTGGCGCCATACAGGATCATGCGGTTTGCGGGATTGCACGCGGCCAAGCTAAGGTTGGAGGGCGAGCCCCCGAACATGTCAGTGACAACAACGACGCCGTCGCCTGTATCTACCGTGTTGGCGGCGGTGCAAATCTCGGCCTCTTTGGCGATGCGGTCATGCTCGTAACTGATCTCAACAGTGACAATTCCCGCTTGCTGACCGACCACATGTTCAACCGCGCGCAAATATTCGCGGGCCAATCCACCATGTGCAACGATCACAATGCCAATCAAGTGGATGTTCCTTTGAGGGGCAGCGAGGCGCTGCGGTGTCGGTCTAATTCGCGATGCCTAACTGACATTTCCCAGCCTTGTTGCGCAAGGGCTTTGGCCAGCATTTGTGCAACTGTGACGGAACGGTGCTGTCCGCCCGTGCAGCCAAGCGCCACCGTAAGGTGTGTCTTGCCCGACGCCTTGAACGCAGGAAACAGCGTGCGCAACATGCCAGTCAGGTGATCAAAGAACGGATTAAAAAGCGGATCGGCCATGACGTAATCTTGCACCGGCACATCAAGGCCAGTGTTTTCACGCAAAGCGGGCTCCCAATGAGGGTTGCGCAAAAAGCGGCAATCAAACACCAGATCAACCCCTTGGGGCAGCCCACGTTTGTAGGCAAAGGATTGCACCGTGATCGCCAAATTCGCAGCACCACCTATGACGAAAGAGCCGCCAAGCGTTGTGATCAATTCTTGGGCGGTTAACGTCGAGGTATCAAAGATATAATCAGCGCGCTCACGAATAGGGGCAAGCAACGCGACCTCGGCGCGGATGCCAAGCAACGGCGCGTCTTGCGGCGCAAGCGGGTGGCGGCGACGGGTCTCGGAATACCGTTGGACCAGCACATCTTCGCGGGCATCCAGATACACCACCTCACATTGAACCCTCTTCATCAGCGCAAAAACCGCATCAACGGAAAAGTCACGGTTGCGCACATCAAGACCCAAAGCCATGCGCCGCGAGACAGGCGGTCCATCCAAAAGGCGCGGAATCAACGACAGCGGCATGTTGTCGATTGCCTCAAAACCTAAATCTTCCAGTGCCGCGATTGCGGTCGCGCGCCCCGCTCCTGACGGCCCCATCACCAAAACTACCGGCGCGGTGTCATCAGCGTTTTGCGCAATTGGCGTTTGGGGGGGCGTTGCACTTGGCTCAGACATCATCGGCAATCCCGCATTTGAGAAATTGCAGATAGGCCGCCGGTGCATAATCCGCGGCCACCGCAGGAAGGGCACGGCACTTTAGCCCCAGAAATTCAGTATAGCTTGGTGCGGGCAATCGCGTGGGTGCTTTAGCATCGGGTGGTGGCACCTGATCCAGATCGACCACAGCCATCACCTGCGCTTGCGCCGCAGGGTTTGCACGCAAAACACCGATGCCGCGCGCCTCAATCAGACCAGAAACATTGGGGGCCGCAGTGGCCATCAGGGTGCCATCAACATTGTGCAAGGCCGTTTGATCATCAGCCACCAATTGGGCCCCAAGCGCCATCATTCGCAGTCCAAGGGCCGACTTACCACACCCTGCGGCACCCATAATCATGAGCGCGCGTCCATCAACAGCAACAGTGGTGGCGTGAATAAGGTCCATACCCAGTCCATAGCACGCCATCTGTTCAAATTGAAGAAAAACGCGCGGCCAAACCGGCAAGCCTACCACAAAGCGCGCGCCCAGAGGATCAGAGGTGACATCCGCATCAGTCGGGCGGATATTTTCGGCCCAGATGACACCGCCGTGGGCCTCAACGATTTGCTTGGAAATCGCCAAGCCCAGACCCGAGTTATTGCCAAACTGCTGTTCGGGGCGCTCAGAATAAAAGCGTTTGAACACTTTGCTCAGCGCCTGATCGCGAATGCCGGGGCCTATGTCTTCGACAACGATCAACACGCGATTATCACGGCGGCGAACCCAAACGCGGATGGCATCTCCCTCCTCACAAAAGGACACGGCGTTGGTAATAAGATTGACGAACACCTGCGCCAGGCGCCCTTCAAGACCGTCGATCATGATGGGTCCCGGCGGCAGGTCCGAGACCAACTCCACCCCTTTGTCAGACGCGCTTTGACCTAGATAATCAGACAGGTTCGAAAGCATGTTCAAAAGATCGAACGGCTCTTCTGTTTCTTCGACCAACTCGCTGTCCAAGCGCGATGCGTTGGAAATGTCACTGACCAACCGATCAAGGCGCTGCACGTCATGTTCAATCACCTCAAGCAGGCGCTCGCGTTGATCATCGCGCTTGGCCACGCGCATTGTGCCCACCGCAGAGCGCAAAGATGCCAGCGGGTTTTTGATTTCATGGGCAACATCAGCGGCGAATTGTTCATTCGCCTCGATCCGGTCATAAAGCGCGCCGACCATGCCGCGCAGCGCGCCAGACAAACGGCCAATTTCATCCGGGCGGGCGGTTAAATCGGGGATACGCACCCGCGACGGGGCACGTTTGGACGAACTTTTGTCGCGCCCAATTTCAGCAGCCGCCGCCAGATCAGACAGCGGATTCGCGATGGCCGAAGCCAACACAAAACTAAGACCGACACTAACAAAAATGGCGATTAAGAACATCTGCAACAGATTTTCACGCTCGCTTTTTACAAGCTGGTCAATCTCGCCCGCCGCACTTGCCATGCCGATTGCGCCGATAACTGCGCCGTTTTGCAGGATCGGTGTGGCGACGGTGAAAATGGTTTGCCCACTTGCATCAATGGCGGGCACCACCACGGTTTGCCCCGCAAGCGTTTGGCCCAACAATTGCCGCACAAGGTCTTGGGAGGTCACCGTATCCGCAACAGCAGGCGCGCCGCCGATCACCCGCGCCATGCGCCCGCCAGCATATCCGTGATGAACGTCCCGCCGTCTGCAGGGTTGCCAAGAGCCGCGCTGTTGCCGCGTTCCGCGCCCAGCGACTGCGCCACCAGAACCGCTGATGGATCAAAAACGAAAACGTCTGACTGGCCGCGCAGATCAAGCTCGGCCAATGTTTTGGGCGCGTCTACCCCGTCAGCAGTTGCCAAGTTTACAGGCGTACCTGCGGGCACCTGCGCCTCAAACACGTCTGCGATCAGCTCAACTTCTGTCAACAAAGAGGCAGCGCGCTGAAAGGCCAAGCTGTCGCGCGAGGTATTGAGGTAAAGCAGCCCCGCCACCAAAATCATCAGGCCCAACAAGTTGAAGGTGATGATCTTGCGCACAAAAGGCGAGCTTGTTAGCGCAGACAACCCCCCCCTATCACGGCGCGCGCGCAGCTCCGTGTCGACCCCTTCTTTGGGGGCCACGAAGTCTTCACCCAAGGCGATGCTGGCCTCGCGCACTGACTTCAAGGAATGAATGTCAACGTTACTCAACGCGGGCGCTCTATTCTTCGTTGTAGCGGTAACCGATGCCGTAAAGCGTCTCGATCGCGGCGAAATCACTATCGGCGGTGCGCATCTTTTTTGCGCAGGCGCTTGATGTGACTGTCGATGGTGCGGTCGTCCACGTAGACTTGCTCGTCGTAGGCTACGTCCATCAACTGATCGCGCTATTTCACAAACCCGGGGCGTTGTGCCAAGGCTTGCAGCAACAAAAACTCGGTCACAGTGAGCGAGACATCATTGCCCTTCCACGAGACCGCATGGCGCAGCGGGTCCATGCTCAACTCACCGCGCACCATGATTTTGGTTTCTTCGGTCTCGGCAATCTCAATCCCGTCAAGCGCATCTTGCCGGCGCAATAGAGCGCGAATACGCTCTACCAAAAGACGCTAACTGAAGGGCTTTTTGACGTAATCATCGGCCCCCATCCGCAGGCCCAGAACCTCGTCAATCTCGTCATCCTTGGATGTCAGGAAAATGACGGGCATCGCGCTTTTCTGGCGCAAACGCTGCAACAAATCCATCCCGTCCATGCGCGGCATTTTAATGTCGAGCACAGCCATATCGGGCATCTGCTTGTTGAACGCATCTAGGGCGGCTTGCCCGTCGTTATATGTTTGAACGTCAAAGCCGTCAGCTTCGAGCGTCATGGAGACAGACGTCAGAATATTCCGATCCTCGTCGACCAAAGCGATCTTGGACATACTACTCATCCTAAATTTTACTCGTTATTGCCTACTTTTTATATGCAACATCACCGTTTTTGCCCTGCGAATCAACTGATATCTCGCAAACCGGGCTGACAGGTGCGGGCTGAGTAAGCGCATCACTTCCTTAAATGATGATAAACGTCGCAGATGAGAAACAGTGTTTGCGCTAAACCCAAATTGGTGGCGCTAACAGGGCAAATGCGTCCTGTTCAACTCTGGAAACGTCATGTTAAGCGCATTGTATCCCGCGCAAATACCAGCGCCAACTCTTGGAGACTTCAAATGACACTTGGACGGGTCAACCCAAACCACACCCTCGACGCACAAGGCATCACGGGGCTTGGGCAAGTCTATTACAATTTGTTGGAACCAGCGTTAATCGAAACAGCCCTCAAGAATAACGAGGGTACTTTGGGCAAAGGTGGCGCCTTTTTGGTAAGCACCGGCAAGTTCACTGGCCGCTCGCCCAAGGACAAGCACGTTGTGCGCACAGCCTCTGTTGCCGACAGTATCTGGTGGGAGAATAACGCCGAAATGTCCGAAACGGGCTTTGATGCGCTTTATGAAGATATGCTGGCCCACATGAAGGGCCGCGATTACCACGTGCAAGATTTGTTTGGTGGATCGGACCCCGTGCAACGCCTTGATGTGCGCATGGTGACCGAGCTTGCTTGGCACGGGTTGTTCATCCGCCACATGCTGCGCCGCCCCGAGCGCGCCGAGTTGGACAGCTTTGTGCCCGACTTCACCGTAATCAACTGCCCCTCATTCAAAGCGGACCCTGCCAAGCACGATTGCCGCAGCGAGACCGTGATTGCGATGAACTTCGACCGTAAAACCATCTTGATTGGCGGCACGGAATACGCAGGCGAGAACAAGAAATCTGTGTTCACATTGCTGAACTACTTGCTGCCCGAGAAAGGCATTATGCCGATGCACTGCTCGGCCAACCACGCCAAGGGCAACCCTGTCGACACGGCCGTGTTCTTTGGCTTGTCAGGCACAGGCAAAACCACATTGTCTGCCGATCCAAACCGAGTATTGATCGGCGATGATGAGCATGGCTGGTCCGACCGTGGGACGTTCAACTTTGAGGGCGGCTGCTACGCCAAGACCATCAATTTGTCCGCCGAGGCAGAGCCAGAGATTTACGCGACCACCTCCAAGTTTGGCACAGTCATCGAGAACATGGTGTTCGATCCCGAAACCAAGGAACTGGATTTTGACGACGCCAGCCTAACGGCCAACATGCGCTGCGCGTACCCGCTTGAGTATATCTCGAACGCGTCCGAAACGGCCCTCGGTGGACACCCCAAAAACATCATCATGCTAACCTGTGACGCCTTTGGTGTGCTGCCTCCGATTGCGCGCCTGACACCGGCCCAAGCGATGTACCACTTCTTGTCTGGCTTCACGTCAAAAGTAGCCGGCACAGAGCGCGGCGTGACCGAGCCCGAGCCCACGTTCTCAACGTGCTTTGGCGCACCCTTCATGCCCCGCCGCCCAGAAGCCTACGGCAATTTGCTGCGCGAAAAGATTGCAAGCCACGGCGCGACGTGCTGGCTGGTAAACACCGGCTGGACCGGTGGCGCGTATGGCACAGGGTCGCGGATGCCCATCAAAGCAACCCGCGCACTGTTGACCGCGGCGCTTGATGGCTCGCTCAACGAAGGGACGTTCCGCAAGGATCCGAACTTTGGCTTTGACGTGCCCGTTACTGTGGCTGGCGTGGACGCGGGCCTATTGGATCCGCGTAGCACATGGGCCGACAAAGCGGCCTATGACGCCCAAGCGCAAAAACTGGTGGATATGTTTGCCACCAACTTTGAGCAGTACGTGCCGTTCATTGATGAAGACGTAAAAGCGGCCGCAATCGGCTAAATTATAGTGCTGTGGCCCTGCCCCGAGCGGGCGGGGCCGCATGCAATCAGGGCTAACCCAGAACCCCGCGACGGATTAGGTTAAGCCCCGCAACGATCAAAACAATCAGGGTAATTTTGCGGAAGTTGGCTTGGTCCAGTTTTGATTGCACCGCCATGCCCGACAGCAACCCAATGCCCGCAGGCACCAACATCAGCGCCGAAAGCGACCATGTTTGCGCATTGAAAATGCCTGACTTCAGATGGGCCGATAAAAGCGCCACAGAACCCGCGCAGTAAATCACGCCCTGCACGCGCAAGTTCTCACGCTTGGCGATATCTAGTGCGGTCAGATAAAGCACCGTAAGCGGCCCCCATGTGCCCGATAGCCCCCCAAGCGAGCCTGCAAAAAGCGCTACGCCAATCTCAACCGGGCGGCGGTTGCCCGGGTTGAAGGACGGGCGCCAGCCGATCAGTTGCAACGTGGCAAAGAACGTCACAGGAATGCCCAAAATCAGATACAGCACCCACCGTTCAAGCGATGTCACAAGCTGTGCAGTCACAAGGATCATCGATAAACAGATCAACAAATAAAGCCGGTGCTTCTTGGCCGATTCGTAGGCCGCGCGAATCCCAGTGCGAAAAGCCTGTAACAAATTGGAGGCGAACGTTGGCAGGATCAGCGTGGCAATTGCCAATTCAGGCGACAACAGCGTGCCAAGGCCCGAAACCATAATCATCGGCATCGCAAAGCCCACGGCACCTTTGACAAATCCTGCAAGCAAGCCGATCATCACAAAAGCGAAGATAATAAGCGCGGGTTGTTCGAATAGAATTGTCATAGGGGCAGCTTTATCGGATTGCGCGGCAAACAACAGCAGGCAAATTCAACGCTAACACTGCCCTGCAAGATGCTAATCCTCTGCGACACATTTGTGCGCAAGGTGTAATTTTTGCGAATTATTATTGCGCTGCGAGTGCAAAGTGCGTATGCAGAAACTCAGTTTTGAAAAGGATGCTTCTCATGGCCCATGACGGACAAGATATGACCCTCACGCAAGCTACTGTTCTGCCTGATCTTTTGGCACTGACGGCGGATGCTATCGCCCCCTGCGAAAAAGTGCTGGAGACCGCGAAAGAATGCCTTCGCGCCACAGTCACGGACGGCGATCGCATCAGCGGTGCATTGATTGAACAAAACCAGACAGCGGCGCATGGGCTGGCGTGGTTGGCCACATATGTAGAGGCCCTGCGCCAAATGCAGAACTGGGCCGAGGGTTTGCAGGCATCCGGCACATTTGGTGAAACCGAACAGCTGCTGCACCAGATCGCCTTTGGTGAATACCTGTGGCAAATCTACGGTGGCATCCCAATGAACCAAGGCGAAATCCTGCGCCTGCAAGACATCGGCATGACCCAAGAGCAAATGGGCGCGCTGATGACGCCTGCAGTGATGAAGCTGACCCAAAGCGGCAACACCCAAGCCGCACGTAGCCGCCTTGTGGAACTGATGCAGGAGCAATCCGCCAACATCACCGTTGGTGCCTCTGGGCTGGATGAAGAGCTGGAGATGATCCGCGAGCAATTTCGCCGCTATGCGGTTGAGAAGGTTGAGCCCTTTGCCCACGAATGGCACCTCAAGGACGAGTTGATCCCTATGGAGATCATCGAAGAGCTGGCCGAGATGGGTGTATTCGGCCTGACCATTCCCGAAGAATACGGCGGGTTTGGCCTGTCCAAAGCGTCTATGTGCGTGGTCTCCGAGGAGCTTTCGCGCGGCTATATCGGTGTTGGTAGCCTTGGCACCCGTTCTGAAATTGCAGCTGAATTGATTATCTGCGGCGGCACCGAAGAGCAAAAGCAAAAGTGGCTGCCCCGTTTGGCAAGCGCTGAGACGTTGCCCACAGCCGTCTTCACTGAGCCTAACACAGGCTCTGACCTTGGCGCGCTGCGCACCCGTGCAGTCAGAGATGATAACGGTGATTACGCGGTGACTGGCAACAAAACATGGATCACCCACGCCACCCGCACACAGATCATGACCCTGCTTGCGCGCACGGACCCCGAGACAACCAACTATAAAGGGTTGTCCATGTTCATCGCCGAGAAAACCCCCGGCACCGAGGAAAACCCCTTCCCGACCGAAGGCATGACCGGCGGCGAAATCGAAGTGCTCGGCTACCGCGGCATGAAGGAATACGAACTGGGGTTCGATAACTTCCACGTCAAAGGCGAGAACCTCTTGGGCGGCACCGAAGGTATGGGTTTCAAGCACTTGATGGAGACATTCGAAAGTGCGCGCATCCAGACCGCAGCGCGGGCCGTTGGTGTGGCTGCATCTGCGCTGGACGTTGGGATGCAATACGCGCTGGACCGTAAACAGTTCGGCAAGGCGTTGATCAACTTCCCACGCGTTTCCAGCAAATTGGCAATGATGGCCGTTGAAACCATGGTCGCCCGCCAGCTGACGTATTTCTCAGCCAATGAGAAAGACGAAGGCCGCCGTTGTGATCTTGAAGCGGGGATGGCGAAACTTTTGGGCGCGCGGGTTGCGTGGGCTGCGGCCGACAACGCGTTGCAGGTCCACGGCGGCAACGGTTTTGCGCTTGAGTACAAAATTAGCCGAATCCTGTGTGATGCACGCATCCTCAACATCTTTGAGGGCGCTGCGGAAATTCAGGCACAGGTTATTGCGCGTCGCCTTTTGGGATAGGCTATTTAGCCAAACACATCTGACATACAAAGCCCCTGCCACTGTGCGGGGGCTTTTGCGTTTGCGGCGCTCACAAGGATATGAACTGCCGGCACTTGCCGCCCAATGTGTCAGCAATAAGGTGCCTGCATGAAAACCGTTTTGCCCCTCATACTTTGCGCATCACTTGCGGCCTGTGCTGCAGATGAAACCATTACGGCTTATGGTGCCGGTGACAGGGTTTGGCATGTGAGCGAAATAAACGACGCAGCTTTTGATGCGACCGCAACGATCAGCTTTGCTGCAGCGGGAACCGTGACTGGTACGGCCCCGTGCAACACATTCACCGCACGTCAGATGGCGCCTTACCCGTGGATTGAACTCGGTCCCATCGCGGCGACAAAGCGCGCGTGCCCTGACTTGGCACAGGAAGCTACGTTCTTTGAAACCTTGAGCGCAGTAAATACTGCAGATGTTCTGGGGGGCACGATGATTTTGACGGCTGTCACCGACGGTGAAACCACAGCGCAAATGGTACTGGAAGCACGCTAAGACGGTGCCTCTGTTTGGGCTAAGCGGCGCACTGCATCCATCAGGCGGGAGCGTGCAGCAGGGACAGGCTTGCCCCCTAGGTTTTTCGCCAACTGGGTTTCCAAGAAATGCCCCGTTACTTTTAGTGCTTCGCAAATTTCGGTTGTGCTGGCGTCGCCTTCGCCCAACAGAACAGGTGGCAGTGGCAACAATTTGGAGGTGTATTCACCCGCTCCTTTTGCTGTCACGGCCCGCCCTGTTTTGGGGCTGACAAAGGCCAAGCCTTCTTGCGCACCGGTCACAGCGCAAGCGCTTAGATCAAGCGCATAGCCCGCTGTTTCAAGCAGCATCACTTCCCACTGAAGATAGGCCAGCGGCCACACATCATCTTGCCCAAGCAGATCAAGAAGGGCCGTGGAGCGCGCGTAAAACTCGGCATCCCCTTCCCCTTCAGCCAGTGAAAACGCCAGCAAAGACGTGACCGCCGTGAGCCCTGCCAACGCAAATCGGTTGTTCATGGCAATGGCCGCGCGGCTGCGCTGTGGCTCAACCGTAAATGCCCCAAGGTGTTCGGCCAAACGTGCTTTCCAAGTGACATCAAGTTGCGCACCAGCTTGCAACACCGGCGTCATTTTCCGGCTAAACGCGCCGCGTACCACACCTGAAGCCAGACCGTGTTCTGCCGTGAGCACTTCAATGATCGCAGCACTTTCTGCGTGGCGGCGCACCGATAGCAAAACGCCCTCGTCACGCCACGTGATCATTCGCTTAGACCCGGTTCATCCAGCAAATGGCGGCCTTGGCGGTCTTCGACCTCAATCACCCACAGGTCCGGATCAAAGCCGCGCTGTTTGCTTAGTGAAGCATCCACATCGCGTTCGTCTCCCTCGGCCAGAATAACCCAATTGCGATCACCCGTCATAATGTCAAAGCTACGTTGATAGGCCGTGGCCTTACCATCAAGGGTGTTCATCTTGATCAAAATCGCCCCTGCGGTAAAATCACCTTTGGCCACCACATACGCAGGAATATCCATCAGGCGCAGTCGCGTCAGATACGCCCCTACCCACACATCTGCGGTGAGACGGGCCAAACTCATGGGGCGCCGTCTTTGAAATCAAGCCCCATTTCGGAGTAGCGCTCGGATTCTTCAAGCCAGTTTGGACGGACCTTTACTTGCAAAAAGAGGTGCACTTTGCGGCCAACGAATTCTGTCAGCTCTTCACGTGCCGCTTTACCAAGCGCTTTGATTGTCTCGCCGCGGTTGCCGAGCACGATCCCTTTGTGGCCGTCGCGCATCACATAGATCAGCTGATCGATGCGTACCGAGCCATCTTCGCGTTCTTCCCATTTTTCCGTCTCTACGGTCATTTGGTAAGGCAGCTCTTGGTGCAAGCGAAGGGTCAGTTTTTCGCGGGTCACTTCAGCTGCAATCATACGCATGGGCAGATCAGCGATCTGATCTTCGGGGTACAAGTACGGCCCCTCTGGCACGACACCCGCAAGCCATGATTTCAGCGTGTCGGTCCCGTGGCCTTTTTCGGCACTGATGAGGAAAGTTTCTTCAAAGGCAAACAATGCGTTCAACTCTTTGGTCAGCCCCAGAAGGACATCCGCTTGGACGCGGTCAATCTTGTTGATGGCAAGGGCGACGCGTTGTGTCCCCTCACGTTCAGAAAGGCTTTCGATGATCTGGCGAACCCCATCCGTGATGCCGCGGTGGGCTTCGATCATAAGAACAACAATGTCCGCATCCGCAGCCCCACCCCACGCGGCCGTAACCATCGCGCGGTCAAGGCGGCGGCGCGGGCGGAAAATACCTGGTGTGTCCACGAAGACAATTTGGCTTTCACCGGACATGGCAACACCGCGAATACGGGCGCGGGTCGTTTGTACTTTATGCGTCACGATGGACACTTTCGCGCCAACCATGCGGTTGAGAAGCGTGGATTTCCCTGCGTTGGGCTCTCCTATGAGGGCCACAAATCCGGCGCGTGTTGTCATGGTTTTACCTTTTCCAAAAGCGCCTTCGCGGCGGCTTGTTCGGCGTTGCGTTTGTTGCCTGCGGTGGCCGTCGCGGCCTCGCCGCTGGCCAGCTGTACTTCAATTGTGAAGACCGGCGCGTGATCAGGGCCACTGCGCGAGACTTCACGGTAACTGGGTGGGTTCTGCTTAAGGCTTTGCGCGTGTTCTTGCAGCGTTGTCTTGGCATCGCGGGCATCAGCCTCAACGGTTTCGACCCGCTTGCCCCAAAGGCGCAAAATAGTACTGCGCGCTGCTTCGAAACCACCATCACGGTAAATCGCAGCAATCACCGCTTCCATTGCATCACCCAAAAGGGCCTCTTTGCGGCGCCCACCAGAAAGCATTTCGGAGCGGCCTAATTTCAGCACGGCACCCACATCAATATCACGGGCCACGGCGGCACAGGTTTCTTTGCGCACAAGCGCGTTGAAGCGCGGCGCAAGTTTGCCTTCGGCGGCTGCGCGATCTGCATCAAGAAGGGCTTCGGCCATCACAAGGCCCAAAACACGGTCGCCCAGAAACTCGAGCCGCTGGTTGTCATCGCGGTTTGGCGTGGACATGGACGAATGGGTAACGGCCCGCACCAGAAGGTCGGGCCGTTCAAAGGCGTATCCCAAACGGGTTTGGAATGCTTTCAGGTCTGCGCTTAGCTTCATTGCAACTTCTTAAAGAAACGGTCCGCGCGCCATGTCCAAAAGAACAACATAGAGCGCCCTTGTGAGCTGAAGATAACGCGGTCGGCGCGACCGATGAGATACTTGGCGGGGACAAAACCAACACCCCCAAGTGACTGCGGAAAGCGGCTGTCAGATGAGTTATCGCGGTTGTCGCCCATAAAGAAATAATTGCCTTCAGGCACTGTGTAGACGGGTGTGTTATCGGCGCTGCTGACGCGCACATCCAAGATAGAATGGGACGAACCGTCAGGCAGTGTTTCGATGTATTTGTCCTTGATACAATCCGCGCCAAGGCCAACCGACCCTTTGCAAGCGGGTAATCGTTTTTGTGGACCTTGGGCTTCGAACACCTCAACGAACTCGCCAGCGGCTTCAATGCCCACGGGGGTATCGTTGATGTGAAGCACAGCGTTTTTCATTTGAATACGGTCGCCCGGCATCCCCACAACGCGCTTGATGAAATCAGAGTTGTTCACAGGATGGCGGAACACCACAATATCACCGCGCTCGGGTTCAGAACCAAAGATGCGATCCGGAATGGGGCACGCAGAAAACGGACAAGAATACTGTGAATACCCATAGGCCATTTTGTTCACGAACAGAAAATCACCAACCAGTAGCGTGTCTTTCATAGAGCCTGACGGGATCCAGAACGGCTGAAAGAACAGGGTGCGAAAGACGCCCGCAATCAGCAAAGCATAGACAACGGTCTTGATGGTCTCGCCGATGCGATCTTTGGCTGTGTCTTTTTTGGCCATAAAAGAGGTCCTATCTGTAAAAATGAGTTGGGGCTAGATGGGCCGCGAGGGCACGACTGTCAAGGTTTGCAGCTTATCCGCGGGCGGAAACGGGCCGCGCTTCAATCACAACGAAAGCCTGTGCCCATGGATGGTCATCAGTTAAGGTTACATGAACAATCGCTTCATGCCCGTCGGGCGTCATTGCGGCGAGGCGATCTTTGGCCCAGCCCGTCACATGCATCACGGGCTGGCCTGTGCGCAGATTGCTCACGGACATGTCTTTCCACGCAATCCCCATGGCCAATCCCGTACCAAGCGCCTTGGAACACGCTTCTTTGGCGGCCCAACGTTTGGCGTAGGTGCCAGCAACGTCTTTGCGGCTTTCGGATTTGAGTTTTTCTTCATCCGTAAAGACGCGGTTTTTGAACCTGTCCCCGAACCGATCAAGCGTGCCTTGAATGCGCTCAATATTCGCCAAATCCGTGCCAATCCCAAGGATCATGCGCCGCACTCCCTATGGGCGAAATATGTGTCGCCGGTCTTCACAGTGTGCGCGCGGCATCCATCAGGCGGCGCATTTCAGCCATCGCATCGGGCAAGCCGCGAAAGATTGCCTCACCAATAAGGAAATGACCGATGTTAAGTTCCTTGACCTCGGGCAATGCGGCGATGGGGCTGACACATCCATAGGTCAGACCGTGGCCTGCGTGGACTTCAAGCCCGAGGCTATGCGCGTAACTGGCCATGTCAGTCAGCTTGGCCAGTTCTGCATCACGGGTCAGCAAATCACCTTCGGCAAAAGCGTCACAATAGGCACCAGTGTGCAGCTCAATCACCTCTGCACCAATCCGGTGCGCCGCATCAATTTGGCGCGGATCAGCGGCAATAAAAATTGAAACGCGCGAGCCAGCTTCGCGCAACGGCGCGATATAATGGGCAAGGCGGTTTTCCTCGCGGGCTACTTCAAGGCCACCTTCGGTTGTGCGTTCTTCACGCTTTTCCGGCACAATACACACCGCATGGGGTTTATGGCGCAGCGCAATTTGCTGCATCTCATCAGTGGCGGCCATCTCAAAGTTAAGCGGCACCGTAAGCGCCTCTATCAACGCTTCGATATCCGCGTCACCGATATGGCGGCGATCTTCACGCAGGTGTGCGGTAATGCCGTCGGCGCCCGCCTCTTGGGCGACAATCGCAGCACGCACAGGATCAGGCACAGTACTACCACGGGCATTGCGAACAGTCGCAACGTGATCAATGTTCACCCCAAGGCGTAGTTCCTGTGTCATCTCGCTGATCCCTTCGCACATCGTGTGATGTAGACATTAGGAGAAACCCGTGACGGTGCAAGGGGCGAAGCGAAAGAGTCACGGATCGTGAGGCTGACCTTCGACTTTTTTGGCCGCAGCTTTCTGTGCTGCTTTCTCGCGAATTTCGGCAAGTTTCTTTTTCAGCATACCTCGGCGGCGGTTTTTATAAGCCCGAATGACTGGCACGCTAAGGAAATAACAGGCATAGGCACAGATCACGCCAGGAAAAATACCGCCCACAAGATAAGGGTAAAACACTTCTGCAAAAAAGACGTGAAGCCCATGCCAATCCGCTACGCGGTCCGAAAACAGAGCCGTAAAATTGTGCGCAAGATCAAGAAACGCAGCGGCAAATTTACCGCCCAGTGAGCGTTCAACATCAATGACAGTGCCAGTACCGAGCAAGAAATGCCCTGTCCCTAAGGACGCTGCCCCAATGGGAATATAGGTAAGCGGGTTACCAAAAAACGTACCCAGCAAAGCCGCCAGAATGTTGCCGCGCATGGCCTTGGCAAGGCCCGCTGCGATCAAGAAGTGCAACCCGTAGAACGGTGTGAAGGCCGTGAATACGCCCGCCCAAATACCAAGGGCAATTGTTTCCGGCTCATCAGGCAAACGGCGCAAACGGTGTTTTACGTAATGAAACGCGCGCGCCCAACCGCCGCGGGGCCACAAGAACTCGCGCGCAGTGCTCAGCCAAGACCGTTTATCGCGGCGTTTGAAAATCAAAATATGTCCTTCGTTGCTGGCCGATGTTCAGCACATATGTTTGGTGCGACTTTACTAAACCCACCTGCTAATAACAAACCCCAGTTCGCGTTTTGGGATTTGCCTTAATGGACCGTGTTGCTGGCCCCCGCCCCTTTGCCGCCCTTACGCGGCACGTTGTCGCCGCGCATCCGCGCGATATGCGCAACACTTGTGTCTGCCTCAAGTGCGGTGCAAACCGCGTGCATGTGACTGACGTCTCTTAGCTCAACATCAATGATCAAACGGTAAAAATCAGGGGTGCGTTCTTCAAATGTGATGTTTGAAATATTTGCGCCGCGCTCACCGATAAGCGTGCATAGACGGCCCAAAACACCCGCATCATTGGCGATGGTCAGCTCAATCGTTGCACCGTAAATCGCAGCATGCGGTCCCTCGTGCCAATGCAGATCAACCCAGCGATCACTGTCATCATCAGTCAGTTGGGTAAGCGTGTTGCAGTCAATCGCGTGGATCGTAACACCCTCACCAAGGGTGGTAATGCCCACAATCCGCTCACCCGGAAGCGGTGCGCAGCAACCGGCACGCCGGAACGTTTGATCCGCACGCAAGCCAACAACAGCACGGTTGCCTTCGACGATTTCGCCCGTTTTCGTGGCCAATTCAGGGAACAAGACCTGAATAACATCGCGCGCGGTGATCTGCGCGGCACCAAGCTGCGCAAGCAATGTATCGCGTCCGCCAAGCCCCATGGTTTTAGCGGCTGTGGTCAACGCTTTATCCGTTGCTTGCTTGCCGATGTGTTCAAACCCAACGCGCGCAAGTTCTTGGCCAAGCTTGATGTAGCGCTCTGTGTCTTCTTCGCGCAACGCACGGCGAATGGCAGAGCGCGCCTTGCCGGTTTGCGCAATTTCCATCCATGTGGCTTCAGGTTTTTGGCCCTCAGCCGTGATGATCTCAACGGATTGACCGTTTTTGAGGCGGGTCCACAGCGGCACGCGCAGGCCGTCAATTTTGGCGCCAACACAGGCGCTGCCAATCCTCGTGTGGATCGCATAGGCAAAATCAATCGGGGTCGCACCGCGCGGCAATTTGAACACGTCGCCCTTCGGAGTGAAGCAAAACACCTGATCGGAATACATTTCCAGCTTAACGGCCTCAAGGAACTCATCGTGATCCTCGGCCTGCTCAAAACGCTCTTTCAGACCCGCAACCCATTTTGCCGGATCAACGGCGAAGGGATTATTTGAGCGCACACCGTCGCGGTAGGACCAGTGAGCGGCCACGCCATCTTCGGCCACATCGTGCATTTGGTGGGTGCGAATTTGCACCTCAACGCGCTTACCATCACGTCCAGAAACAGTGGTGTGCAAGCTGCGGTAGCCGTTGGATTTGGGCTGACTGATGTAGTCTTTGAAACGTCCGGGAATAGAGCGCCAGCGACGGTGGATGATGCCCAGAATTTGATAGCACTCAGCCTCTGATGCACAAACAATCCGGAAACCATAGATGTCAGACAGGCGGCTAAACCCTTGGTCTTTTTCCTGCATCTTGCGCCAGATCGAGAACGGCTTTTTCGCGCGGCCAAAGACATCGGCCTCGATGCCCTCTTTCTCCAACTCAATCCGCATATCACCGGTGATCTGATGGATCACATCGCCCGTTTCTTTTTGTAGGCGAATAAAACGGCGGATAATGCTGGCGCGGCCTTCAGGGTTCAGCACTTTGAAGGCCAGATCTTCAAGCTCTTCTCGCATCCATTGCATACCCATACGGCCCGCAAGAGGCGCATAAATGTCCATGGTTTCGCGGGCTTTTTGGGCCTGCTTTTCGGGGCGCATGGATTTGATCGTGCGCATATTATGGAGACGGTCAGCAAGCTTCACGAGGATCACGCGGAAGTCTTTGGACATCGCCATGAACAATTTGCGGAAATTCTCTGCCTGCTTTGTCTCGGTGCTGGTCAGCTGAATATTGGTCAGCTTGGTGACACCGTCCACCAAATCCGCCACCTCGCCAGAGAACAGCTTACTGACCTCCGTGTAAGAGGCATCCGTGTCTTCGATGGTGTCATGCAAAAGCGCCGTGACGAGCGTCGCGTCATCAAGACGCTGCTCAGTCAGAATAGCGGCAACAGATACGGGGTGTGAAAAGTAGGGTTCACCGGAATGGCGAAACTGACCTTCGTGCATGCGCAGGCCGTAATCGTAAGCCCTGCGCAGCACATCTTCGTTCGTATGTGGATTATAGCTGCGGACCAGCGCGATCAGGTCATCGACTGGGATCATCTAGCAGCTAAGCCCTTACTTTTGATCTTGAGCTTCCATCAACATGGCGCGCAGAAGGTCTTCTTCCGCCATATCGTTTTCTGCCGGTTTGTCAGTTTCCTGACCCATCAGAACCGCCATATCATCGTCTTCTGCTTCGTCGACTTCGATCTGGTTCTGGTTGCTCTCGATCAGACGCTCGCGAAGATCATCCGCTTGCTGTGTCTCATCAGCGATCTCACGCAGAGAAACGACAGGGTTTTTGTCGTTGTCACGGTCCACAGTGATGGGCATCCCGCTCGAGATTTCGCGGGCGCGATGTGCAGCCAGCATAACCAAATCGAAACGGTTCGGAACCTTATCAACGCAATCTTCTACGGTAACGCGCGCCATCAGGCAGCCCTCCAAATTGGGAAAAATCCATGAAGAATAGGCAACTAGGGCAGATTCTCTTTATTTGCAACTGAAAACTAGCTCAAATGCGCCATTCTTCGCCAGAGCAGATCAACGACACCTCTGCGGTGTCTTCTACGGAACAGCGCGCAAGCATCTCTGTCACCGTTTGCCCCACCACAGGGTGGCACCATGTTGGCGCAACGTCCGCAAGCGGTACAAGGACAAACGCCCGCTCGTGCAAACGTGGGTGCGGCAAGATCAATTGGTCCGGCGTGCGTAGTTTCTGGGTTTCAAGCGGCAGGTTTTGCCAGTGATCAAATGTCGCCAGATCAGGGGCAACCTGTGTACCAAGTACCAATAGATCAAGATCAAGCGTCCGCTGGCCCCACCGCTGCACACGCTGGCGGCCAAAATCGGCTTCTATTTTGTGCAACGCCTTCAGCACAGATGCTGCTGGCAAATCCGTGAAAAGCGCCAGCGCGGCGTTGACATAATCAGGGCCCGCCCCCGCCGGAAAGCAAGGCGTTGCGTAAAGACCGCTTTGTCGCACTGGACCCAAAACGCGCGCCACTTCGCCTGCTGCGCGTTCGATAATCATGCGGCTGGTTTCTGCCTCAGTCTGCATGTTGCTGCCCATGGCAATCAAACACACAGTCGGCGCGGTTTTGGTTTGTGTCGCCACAGTGACGGCCCCTTAACAATTCTTGTCTCTTCTAACGCACACCACAGCAGCATTTTCAATCCGCCCCTAGACGCCGCCACCGCAAAACGCATAGTTTCTGGGCAATCGTTGGAGACCTTCATGACCAAAGCGCCGCTTACCTTATACCTTGCAGCCCCACGCGGCTTTTGCGCCGGCGTGGACCGCGCCATTAAGATCGTCGAAATGGCGATCGAGAAATGGGGCGCGCCTGTCTATGTTCGCCACGAGATCGTTCACAACAAATTTGTTGTCGACACCCTACGCGAGCAAGGCGCAGTTTTTGTTGAAGAACTGGATGAATGCCCAGATGACAGGCCGGTCATTTTCTCGGCACATGGGGTGCCAAAGTCAGTGCCTGCCGCCGCCACTGCCCGTGAAATGGTATATGTGGATGCAACCTGCCCACTGGTGAGCAAAGTGCATATCGAAGCACAGCGCCATGCAGACAACGGATTGCAAATGGTCATGATCGGTCACGCCGGACACCCCGAAACAGTAGGCACCATGGGACAGCTACCCGACGGTGAGGTGATACTGGTTGAGACTGTTGACGACGTGGCCCGCATCGACGTACGCGACCCCGATCAGCTTGCCTTCGTGACCCAAACGACCCTGTCGGTCGATGATACCAAAGACATCGTTGAGGCGCTGAACACACGTTTTCCCAACATTGTTGGACCACATAAAGAAGACATCTGTTATGCCACGACCAACCGCCAAGAGGCCGTCAAAGCTATGGCGCCGAAATGCGATGCAATGTTGGTGGTGGGTGCGCCCAATTCCTCGAACAGTCAGCGCCTTGTTGAGGTGGGCCGCAAAGCAGGTTGCACCTATTCCCAACTTGTGATGCGCGCTGAAAACATTGATTGGCGCGCACTTGAAGGGATTAAGAGCATTGGCATCACCGCAGGTGCGTCAGCCCCCGAAGTGCTGATCAACGAGGTCATTGATGCGTTCAAATCACGCTTTGATGTGACCGTTGAGCAAGTTGTCACCGCAGAAGAAAACGTTGAATTCAAAGTGCCGCGCGTGTTGCGCGAGCCTGCATGATGCAAATCCCGCGTTCTGCCCTGTTACTTGGTTTGGCTGGTGTGATCCCGTTTGCTTGGGGTGCGCTGACAACCGTGAACGCCGATCTGCAAATTTGGAGCAGCGTCAACTTGGGCCCACGCTTTGTTGGGCCTTACGTGCAGCTTTTCTATGGCTCGGTTATATTGTCATTCATGTCCGGCGTGCTTTGGGGATTTGCGGCCAAGACAACAGGACGCATGGCAACGGCGGGATACGCACTTTCGGTCATTCCAGCGCTTTGGGCATTTTTCATGACCGGTGGCGGGCCTACGTCTGCGGCGACATCCCTAATCTTCGGGTTCCTTGGGTTGCTACTGCTTGACTGGTTCTTTTGGCGGCTTGGGTTGGCACCAAGCTGGTGGATGAACTTGCGCGGATTGCTGACGGCACTGGTTGTCGGCTGCCTTGCAGTCGGAGTTTACGCGTGAGCGACCCTGAAACGATCGCCACCTACGATGCACGTGCGGCGGCCTACGCTGAGCATTTTTCCAACACTGCGCCCGATGCTGATCTTCAGGCGTTTATTGACGCGCTGCCGGACGGCGGGCACGTCCTTGATCTGGGATGTGGGCCAGCACATTCCGCAGCCATCATGCAGCGCGCAGGCCTGTGTGTTACCGCATGGGATGCCAGTGCTGAAATGGTGGCATTGGCGCGTCGGTTACACGGGATTAAGGCCGAGCAGAAAACGTTTGATGCGCTTGAATGCAAACAGACCTTTGATGGTGTCTGGGCGAACTGCAGTTTGTTGCACGCCCCGCGCCAAGATTTCCGGCGCCACCTTAAGGCCATTCACGCGGCGCTAAAGGACGGCGGCTTACTGCATCTTGGCCTTAAAACAGGCACAGGCACCAAGCGCGATACATTGGGGCGGCTTTACACGTTCTTTACCCCTACCGAATTGACCGACCACCTGCACAGCACAGGCTTTACGCCAATCGCGTCTCGACAGGGTCGGGAAGTCGGGCTAGCAGGCACAGAAGATCCATTCATTATCCTAAGAGCAACGCGCTGATATGACCCAAATCTTTGCATATACGGACGGCGCGTGCAGCGGAAACCCTGGCCCTGGCGGATGGGGGGCGATCCTTATCGCCAAAGACGGTGACACAGTGCTGAAAGAACGCGAATTGAAAGGTGGCGAAGCGCAGACCACCAACAACCGCATGGAGCTTTTAGCAGCCATCCACTCACTTGAAACGCTAGAGCGGCCCGCCGTGGTCACGGTGGTCACGGACAGTGCGTATGTGAAGGGTGGTATCACCGAATGGATACACGGCTGGAAACGTCGCGGCTGGAAAACTGCTGCGAAAAAGCCCGTGAAAAATGTCGAACTGTGGCAGCGCCTTGATGAAGCAGCCGCCCGGCATTCAGTGACTTGGGAGTGGGTCAAAGGCCACGCTGGACACCCTGAAAACGAGCGCGCAGATGAGCTTGCCCGCGCAGGCATGGAGCCGTTCAAGCAGCGCAGCTAAGCTTTGGCCAAGCGTTACCTACGCCAATGCCACGGGACAATCACCAGCGCGCCAATGCTTGAAACAATCGCATTCACGCCCGGGCTGCCGAAGCTGACACCAAACATGACCCGCAGCATGAAAAATGCCACCGTCCCGCCGATACAAATGATGATAGAATGCACATAGCCGTTGTGCGTAAAGCCTGACTTTTCGGCAATATACCCGACAACACACGCAATAAACAAAGACCCGAAAAAGGCAAAAAACGCCATACTAGCTCCCTAATAACGAGGGAAGCGGCTTCCCTCGTAAGAACTCATCCACATCTTGCGCTGACTTGCCAGCCCTTTGCGCCCGACCGATCTGTACGGCCCCCTCACCGCAGGCAACTATAAAGCCCCCAAGCACCTGACCGGCTTGCGCGGTATCGCAAGCTTCATCAGCAACACGGCTTTCCAAAAGCTTCACACGCACACCATCCGCCATGGTCCACGCACCCGGAAACGGTGACAGGCCACGAATTTGGCGGTCAATCTCAGTCGCGGTTTTGGACCAGTCAATCTCTGCCTCTGCTTTGTCGATTTTATGGGCGTAGGTCACGCCGTCCTCGGGCTGTGGTGTCGGGGTTAAATCATCAAGTTGGGCGAGCGCACTTACGATGGCCTGCGCACCGATGCCTGATAAACGATCGTGCAGCGCGCCAGTCGTTTCACCGGCAGCAATAGGTGTTTCGTGCCGCGACAGCACAGGGCCTGTATCAAGCCCCGCTTCCATCTGCATAATACACACACCGGTCTGCGCATCACCAGCCATAATCGCGCGGTGAATTGGGGCAGCGCCCCGCCAACGGGGCAGCAGACTGGCGTGGATGTTCAGACATCCTCGTTCAGGCGCATCCAGCACGGCCTGCGGCAGGATCAAACCATAGGCAACCACCACGGCAACCTCTGCCTGATGCGCTGCAAAATCGGCTTGAGCCTCAGGCGTGCGAAGGCTTACGGGGTGATAAACAGGCAATCCCAACGCGTTGGCCCCTGCGTGAACCGGTGTGGGGCGGTCTTTTTTACCGCGCCCCGCAGGACGAGGCGGCTGACAATAAACGGCTGCAATCTCGTGTCCTGCATCTACCAACGCATCCAGAATAGGCACAGAAAAGTCTGGCGTGCCCATAAATACAATACGCATGGCTTACCCCTTTTGAGCTTTGAGCGACTTTTTGATCAGCATATCGCGCTTGGGCCGTGACAAGCGGTGAATAAAGAGTCTGCCTGCAAGGTGATCGATCTGATGCTGAACAGATGTGGCCCACACATCGACCAAATCGCGCTCTTGCGCCACGCCGTCGCGGTCAAGATATGCAACTGTCACAGCGCGCGGGCGCTTCACCACAGCACTTACAAAAGGCAAATTTGGGCTGGCCTCTTCGTGCTCACGCAGCACGCCACTGGCTGCCACAATACGCGGGTTTGCCATGCAAATCGCTTGGCCGCGTTTATCACTCGCATCAACAACGGCGAGAGCCTGCATCACACCAATTTGTGGCCCCGCAAGACCAACGCCGGGCATTGCGTCCATCGTCTCGATCATGTCGTCCCAGATGCGGCGGGTCTCATCGGTTACAGCCTCAACAGCCGCAGCTTTGGTCAGCAAACGGCGGTCAGGCCACATAACAAACGGACGGATCTGCGCCATGTCTGGTCTCTACCCCCGCGCCAATTCGCGCTTAAGCTTTTGCATCTTGCGGGTGATCATTTGCCGTTTGAGGGGGCGCAGGTAATCGATGAAAAGTTTACCGTCCAAGTGATCAATCTCGTGCTGAATACAAGTCGCCCATAGACCGTCAAATTCTTCTTCATGGGTCTGCCCGTCAAGGCCAAGCCAACGCACAGTCACAACCGCGGGGCGCTCAACTTCGGCGTATTGCTCAGGGATCGACAAGCAGCCTTCGTCGTAGACACCGACGTCATCGCTTTCGGCGATCACTTCGGGGTTCATCATTACCAGCGGGCGCGGTTCCTGGCCCTCTTCTTTGACGCAATCCAGAACAATAATCCGCTGCAGCGCACCAATTTGGTTGGCAGCAAGGCCAATGCCCGGGGCGTCATACATCGTCTCAAGCATATCATCGGCGAGCTTGCGCAGCTTGTCAGTGACGGCCTCAATTGGCTCTGCCACTTTCTTAAGACGGGGATCAGGGTGGATCAGGATGGGTAAAATGCTCATGTGCGGCACATAAGACATCGCCGCTTTGCTTGCAATCACCCCGCAGGCAATAGCCCTGCTTGCAATCACGGTGGGCGCAGCTAACACTGCCAGTGTTACATGTAATCCGGAGAGACCCCCATGAGCTTTGACGAAATCATCGACCGCCGCGGCACCCATTCAGTGAAGTGGGATATGATGGAAAGCATCTATGGCGTTTCTGCCGATGAGGGCCTGTCGATGTGGGTCGCGGACATGGATTTTGCAGCGCCCCAGTGCATCCAAGACGCCATCCAGAATATACGTGACCACGAGGTATACGGCTATTTCGGGGACGACAGTAAATACACAGCCGCCATTCAATGGTGGATGAAAAATCGCCACGGCTGGGACGTACAGCCCGAGTGGATTTTTACGACCCACGGGTTGGTCAACGGTACCGCCATGTGTGTAGATGCCTTTACAAATGAAGGCGATGCGGTCGTTCTGTTCACCCCCGTCTACCATGCCTTTGCCCGCGTCATTAAAGCCGCGGGTCGCGCAGTAACCGAACTTGAATTGACCCAAACGGATGGGAAATACACCCTTGATTTCGACGCATGTGAGGGGGCGATGACGGGGCGCGAAACCATGATGATGCTCTGCTCACCGCATAATCCCAGCGGACGGGTCTGGACACATCAAGAGCTGACAGACATCGCGCATTTCGCCAAACGTCACGACTTGATCGTGGTCAGCGACGAAATTCACCACGATCTTATTTTGTCAGCGGACGTCAAGCACATCCCCTATCAACACATCGCCCATGAAACAGATACGGCCGCGCGCACCGTTGTGATGACGGCGACAACAAAGACCTTCAACATCGCAGGATCACACTCGGGCAATGTAATCATTGAAGACCCTGCGTTACACGCAAAATTTGGCGCGCGCATGGCAGCCCTTGGCATTTCAGCAAACAGCTTTGGTCTGTTTATGGCGACTGCCGCCTACTCACCAGAGGGGGCGAAATGGGTCGATGAAGTTTGTGCCTATATTGCCGAGAACGCCCGTATTTTCGACGAGGGCATCAACGCAATTCCGGGGCTAAAATCCATGCCCCTTGAAAGCACATATCTGGCTTGGGTAGATTTTTCAGGCACGGGCATGACCCGCGAGGAGTTCACCAAACGGACCCAAGACGTGGCAAAGATTGCTGCCAATCATGGACCTACTTTTGGTAAGGGCGGCGAGAATTTCTTACGCTTCAACATCGCTTGTCCGCGCAGCACGGTGCATGACGCAGTCGCACGGATGCAACGCGCGTTCAGCGACCTTCAGTAGAAAATAACGTGCAGTGCGCCCGATCAGGTTTTGACCTTCGGGCGCAGCACATGCGGTGTGGCTGGATCGTAAAGCGCGCTGTCTTTGAAGTCTTTGACCTCGCCCAACACGGGGCCCACCATGATCAACGCGGTGCGCGTGATTTTTGCAGCACGGACTTTTTCGCGGATATCTGACAGCGTGCCACGGATAAACAACTGATCCGGCCAACTGGCGCGGTAAGCAACAACCACAGGGCAATCTTTACCGTAGTACGGGATCAGCTGGCGCTCAATTTCGCGCAGGTTGCGAATTGCCAAATGGATCGCAAGGGTCGTGCCAGTTTTGGCAAAATTCTCAAGCGTTTCACCTTCTGGCATCGATGTTGATTTCATCGACATCCGCGTCAGAACGATAGATTGACCAATCTCAGGGATCGTCAATTCTTGACCAAGAGCCGCCGCCGCTGCCGCGTATGCAGGCACACCCGGGATGATCTCATAATCAATACCGTCACGGCGTAACAACCGGATTTGCTCTGCGATTGCGCCATAAAGCGACGGGTCGCCAGAATGAACGCGCGCCACATCTTGACCCGCTTTATGCGCTGTCAGAATTTCAGCGTGCGTGTCCTCAAGGGTCATTGGAGCAGTGTCCATAACGCGCGCATCCGCAGGTGCTTCACCCACAACGGCTTCGGGCACCAAAGAACCAGCGTAAAGGCACACAGGGCACCGGCTGATGATACGCTGCGCCTTCAGGGTCAACAGATCGGGATCACCGGGACCTGCCCCAATAAAGTAAACAGTCATGACAGATCTCCATCGATTTTGCGTGCGTAACCACGCGGCGTGTACATGCGCGGACCTTCACCCAACTGGGCAAGCTTTGAGTGGCTTGAACCAACCAAGACAACTGTCAGCATATCCACCTCATCTACCTCCAGATCGGCAAGATTGCGGTAGCGAATGTGTTCTTCTGGACGACCCAAAGACGACGCCAGCATCACTGGCGTTGTGGCGGGGCGGTGCTTAAGCAAAATGTCACGGGCTTCGGCCAACAAAGTGCGGCGGCGCATTGAAACGGGGTTGTAGAACGCAATCACAAAGTCACCCTCAGCCGCCGCATGCAAACGCTTCACGATATCTTCCCGCGGGGTCAGCAAATCTGACAGGCTAATCGCGCAGAAATCATGCCCAAGGGGCGCACCGGCACGCGCTGCCGCACCTTGCAAAGCCGACACACCGGGCGAGCAGACCACATCAACACGTTTGGCCGGATCACTCACCCCAAGCGCATCTGCGTCGCGGTCCAGCAATTCAAACACCAGCGCGCCCATGGCGTAAATGCCCGCATCACCCGAACAGACCAGCGCAACATTCAGTCCCTTCGCAGCTTGTTCCAGCGCATAGCGACAGCGATCTTCCTCACCCCCCAACGGGAAGTCAGAGCGCGCTTTACCGGCCGCCAGCGGACCCAGCAAATCAATGTAAAGACCATAGCCAACCAGCTCTTCAGCATCGGCCACAAGGCGGCTGACCTCGGGGGTTCGCCAAGTGGCTTGCCCCGGTCCAATACCCACAATCGACAAACGCCCGCGTGAGCGGCCACGCATCTCAGTCAGTGGTTGCGCCAGTTCTGCCACAGCGCATGTGGCGTTGGCTGTTTTATGCTTTTCTACGCGCAAAGTGGCATCTGGCCCCGCTTGCGCAAGGGCTGCGCCTTCTGAAACGCCGTGGCACCCGACTTCGGCAAAAACCACATCAGACGGGTTAGCCAGCCGAGGTGTCTCAGCTTCAAGGGTTGCCGCATCAAACACGCGGAAGGGCACACCAAGCTGTGCTGAAAGCTGGTTCATCGCCGGCTCATCACCCTTCAAATCAAGCGAGCTGACAGAGTGGATCGCACCGGCTGCAATGCCCGCATCCGCAAGTGTTTGAGAGACCAGCTCAGCCAATTCCGCAGGGTCAGCATTGCGCGCGCAACCCACCCCCAATGCAAACAATTGGGGGTGAAAAACCAAATGATCTGACCCACCTTTTACGTCAGCGGTTGTGCAGGAAATACGAAGGCCGTCCCCCTTAGGCAAATCAGCAAGCCACGTCGCATCAGCGGCCGCGTCTCCTGAAATAGTAGCGCCCCCGCCCGCGAGCAGACCTACCATAGCGGCTTTTGCATCTTCGGGGTTCGCCAAGCGCCAACCAACTGGCGGTTCATCAAGCGACACACCAAGCGACACATCACCTGCGGTCGTCACTGCAGCTGTCGCCCCTAGAGCTGCTGAAATTTCACGCGCAATCCGGTTGGCCCCGCGATGCCCACCAAGCAAAGGCACAACAACCGCCCCATCATCGGATACGGATACAACAGGCGGTTCTGATGTTTTGTCGCCCAACAAAGGCGCCACACCGCGGATCAAAATACCGCTGGCGCAAACACCCACAATTGGCGTGCCTGCCGCAAATAAATCGCGCGCATGGTCAAGGGCGTTGGCAAAGAACACGTCAGCCTTCGCAACACGACCCTCGCGGCCATGCACCTGTGCGCCAATCGCCTTGGCAACACAGTGCGCTGTGGCCTCACCAGATGCAGACAGCGCCAACACAACAGACGACTTAGAGGAGGTTAGAGCCATGGATCGGCCCCTTTCGTAATAAGGATCATAGAAAAATAGGGCGCTTTTTCGGGCGCATGTGCGAGAGGCAGCGTGAACTGCGCAGGTAGCGTTGCGCGCTCAATATAAGTGGCTTGGTCTAACAGGCCGAGACGCTCAATCACCGCGCGAATTTTGGGCAGATGGCGACCAACCTTCATGATGACCAAACTGTCAGATCCGGCAATGCGCGCCTCAAGGGCTGCTTCTTCAAGCGGGCCGGGAATGACCGTGAGGACTTCGTTGCGCGCCGCAAGCGGCATGCCTGTCATCGCAGCACTTGCCGTCATGGACGTAACGCCTGGCACGACCTGACAGGTGAACTCGCCGGACAAACGCGCGTAAAGATACATGAAAGAACCGTAAAAGAACGGATCACCTTCACACAGACACACAACATCAAGACCGCTGCGCAGGGCGTCTTCAATTTGCGCAGCGCCCGCATCATAGGCGTCTTGTGCAGGTTGGCGCGCAACGGTCATTGGCACGTCCATCACAATTTCTGTTGCGCCCTCAGCAATTGAGCCCGCCGCGATAGAGCGCGCAAAACTTTGCGCACCAGCCAGTGTTGGATAGGCAATTACTTTGGCAGCACGGATCAAACGATCTGCTTTCAGCGTCATCAACTCCGGATCACCGGGGCCAACGCCTACACCGTAAAGAGTTCCAGTCATCTTTTGATAAGGCTCCATTGGGTCACGGGCATGGACGGTCGCCAGCCGTGATACGCGCCAACCGGCTCAGCACGGCTGATCTGTAGCTTCGCCAACTGACCGCCGTGTTTTTGATGCAGCGCGACTAACAGCGCCTCTGATTCAAGTGTCACAGCGTTTGCAACTAACCGTCCGAGGGGGCGCAAGTTTGCCCAAGCAATGTTGAAAGTCGCTTCGCTTAGACCGCCACCGATGAAAATTGCGTCAGGTGCCTCAAGACCATAGAGCATGTCAGGGACTTTACCATCAATCAGCTCAAGCTTCGGCACGCCCAGTGCAAGTGCGTTTTGAGCGGCCATTGCGCGCCGATCTGCGCGTGGCTCAATCCCAATGGCGCGGGCATAGCGCGCCGCGCGCATCCACTCGATCGCGACAGAGCCACACCCTGTGCCGATATCCCACAGCAATGCCCCGCGCATAGGCATCAGCTTTGCCACCGTTGCCGCACGCACTTCTTGCTTAGTCATGGTCCCATCTGATTGGAACAACTCATCCGCCAAGCCAGGCACGCGGGGCAACAAAGCCGCATCTGGTGCCGCAATACACTCAACACATAGCGTGTTGAACGCAGGCACTTCGTGGTTCCAACCGTCAGCGGTGCCATCAAATCGTTTCTCGTTTTCGCCGCCCATGGCCGCAAGCACAGTCATTTTTGACTGGCCAAACCCGCGCGACGACAAAAACTCTGCGATCTGTGCCGGTGTTTCAGCGCCCGTTGTCAAAACGATCAACCGCTGGTCTGGCTGAATAAACGCCACCATTTGGCTAACGGGTCGGCCATGGACCGTCAGGGTCTCAACATCTGCAAGCGACCAGCCCATACGCGCCGAGGCAAGCTGAAACGCACTCAGCTGCGGATGGTAAGTGATTTGTTCAGACGGGATAGACCGCCCAATCCGCGCACCCACAGAAAACCAAAGTGGATCACCCGTGGCCAACACAACAACACGTTCGCCTTTGTGCGCCTCAAGTGTGTCAATCAGCGCATCAAACGGGCTTGGCCACGCGATGCGTTGCGCGGTCACATCTGGGGTTAAGCTGTGATGACGTTCGCCACCAATGATGACGTCTGCGGCCTCAACCACTGCACGCGTTGCGGGGGTCAGCCCGTCCATGCCATCCTCGCCAATCCCGACGACATGCAACCACGGTGCCGCGTTACTCATGAGCCAAACCACACGTCAGTGTTGCAACACAGATGAACACTCACTTTGCAATCTCCGGCAAGCCCGCAGACAGTGCATTTACTGCCGCAGACGCAATTGCAGACCCGCCACGACGGCCGCGCAAAGCCACGAAATTGCATCCGCGCGCATTCGCTGCCAACTCGGCTTTGGACTCAGCCGCGCCGACAAAACCCACCGGAAAACCCAGAATAATCGCGGGCTTTGGTGCGCCGGCGTCCAAATGTTCCAAAAGCCGGAAAAGGGCCGTGGGCGCATTGCCAATCGCTACGACGGCTCCCTCAAGATGGGGCAACCACGCATCAACAGCCGCCGCTGAGCGGGTATTTTCGATGGCCTTAGCGTGGTCCGGGGTTGCCGCGTTGTTAAGGGTGCAGATCACATCATTGTTTGCCGGTAAGTAACGGCGAATGATCCCGCTGGCGACCATCTCACAATCACACAGCACGGGCGCACCGGCGCGCAACGCAGACGCGCCAGCCTCATAGGCACCGCTGGAAAAGGCGATACGGTCAGCAATTTCAACCATGCCGCACGCGTGAATCAAACGAATGACAAGCGACTGCAACCCATCATCAAAGCGCGCAAGGTTCGCCTCGGAGCGGACCGTGGCGAAAGACTGGGCATAAATCGCCGAGGGAACTTTTTCATATGGACGCATGGAGAGGCCTATCTGCGCGGCCCTTAACGGGCTTTGCGCGCGCTTTCGGGCCCATGCGGGTGTTTTGCATGAGGATATTCAGGGTGCGCATGATCATGATCGTGGTGATGATGATCGTGATCGTGCCCCGCGTGACCATGACTGTGGTCGCCATGATGATGGTGGTGATGATTGTCCTGCATCTCAAGGCGGCACATGCCCGTGCAGAACGTGTCACAAAGCTTACAATCAGCCACATTTGAACCCGGCGCAGACGCACCTTGCCCTTCTACATGGTGGTGATGGCTGTCTTGAATGGCACCAACCTCGGCTTCAAAACCCAACACCTGAGTACGATATTTGCACAACACACATGTCGGTGGCGGTGTGTCGGAAAACGCAGGGTGGCTAACACGCTCGGACGCAGGGATGGTGATCGGCGCTTGACCATCCGGTGCGAGAACTTGGGTCCGATACGCGCATGTACCACAGTTGGGCGGCGGGTTTGCCCCCATCTGTTCGCGCACACGCTCCGCAAACGTCTCAAGCACTTTGGGGTGATCCCCAAGATAGCCCGCTTTGACGAAACTGATATCAGGGTGATCGGCAGCAACCTGATCCGTGAAGCCGTAAATTCGGTCGATCAAAATACCCGAAAACAAGAAATACGGGAAAACGATGATCCGCTTGTATCCCAGCTTGGCAGCGTGTTGCAGACAAGGCTCAACCAGCGGGAACGTCACCCCTGAATAGCCAACTTCAACCCAGCCGAAACCGATGCCCTCGTGCAGCATCCGCGCAATCTTTGCCACGTTACCATTTGCATCAGGATCGGACGCGCCACGGCCAATCACCACCAGACAGGTATCGTGGTTTTCAACAAACTCGGACTTATTAGCTTCATCAACCGCTTCTTGGATGCGTCCCGCAGCGGCGGCAATCATTTTGGGATCAACGCCCAATTCACGGCCATAGCTGATATCAACCCCGTGCTTAGCGGCATATGTATTCAGAACAGTCGGGATATCGTTTTTCGCGTGCATCGCGGCAAACAACATGCCAGGCACCGCGAGGATTTTCTCGCACCCGCCTGCGCGCAACTTATCAAGACCATCACGAATGACCGGATTGGCGAATTCAAGATACCCGTATTCTGTCTGCCATTCAGGCGGCAAAAAAGCGGGCAATTTATCCGCGAGGGTCGCAAATTCATCTACAGCAGACTGCGAACGTGACCCGTGCCCACAGATCATCACACCGATTTTCGGGTTTGCATCATTGCTCATGCGGGTTCCTCCTCGGTGGCGGGCTCAACCGCATCTGCCTTTTCGGCCTCTGCCTCGTCCTTTTTGCCCTTGCGCCAACCCCAAAGTGCCGCAGCCGCTGCAGCGCCAAGCGCGCCTGCCGCAACCCAGTGATCATGCCCCGCCACATCAGCCCAGTGGCCGACGTGCGCATTTGCAGGTGCCGCAAAAAGAGGCAGCACACTTAGGATGGCAATCAGGTGTTTCATAGGGTCATCTCCCGCACATTCAGGCAGCCGTGCGGAACCTTGACGATACACGCGCTAATCCCCTGTCTGGGTCGATCATTGCATGCCTTCGGTCTGGCCCCACTTGGGCGTCGTCTTTGACAGGTGTATCGGCGCGCAGGCCCGTGTGCAAACGGATAAAAGGCACGCCAGCGCCCGTTTACGACCTGTGCAGATATGCGCAGTAGTTGCGCGCACTTCGGGGTTTGTTGTGCATCTGCGCAACGTTAGGGTTGCTGCAACGATTAATGCGAAAGGAATTTCACTATGGGTCAGTTGGTTGACGGTGTTTGGCACGACGTTTGGTACGATACAAAATCCACAGGTGGCGTGTTCAAACGCACCACAGCTGCATTCCGCAATTGGATCACTGCAGACGGCAGCGCGGGGCCATCAGGCACCGATGGATTTAAGGCCGAAAGTGGGCGCTATCACCTTTATGTCTCGCTTGCTTGCCCTTGGGCGCACCGCACACTGATTTTTCGGCAACTCAAAGACCTAACGGATCACATCACTGTTTCAGTGGTCCACCCAGATATGCTCAGCGACGGCTGGACGTTTGAGAAAGACGACGATGGCGCAACAGGCGACACGCTGTTTGATCTACCGTTTGCTCGTGACATTTACCTGCGCGCCGATCCAAAAGTCTCGGGCCGTGTGACAGTGCCGATTTTATGGGACAAAGAGCGCAACACAATTGTCAGCAACGAAAGCGCTGAAATCATTCGGATGTTCAATTCCGCGTTCAATGACATCACTGGTAACACAGCCGACTATTGGCCAGAAGAAATGCGCGATGACATCGAAGAGGTAAACGACCGCATCTACAACACCGTCAACAACGGCGTCTACAAAGCAGGCTTTGCCACATCACAAGATGCATATGAGGCAGGTGTTATCCCACTTTTTGAAAGTTTAGGGTGGCTGGAAGAGCGGCTGAGCAAAAGCCGCTACCTGATGGGTGACAAAGTAACAGAAGCTGATTGGCGCCTCTTTACCACGCTTGTTCGGTTTGATCCGGTGTATCACTTGCACTTCAAGTGCAACAAAAAGCGCATCGTCGACTACCCCAATCTGTGGGCCTACACGCGCGAGTTGTATCAGATTGAGGGCGTTGCTGGCACGGTTGGTATGGCGCACATCATCCGTCACTACCACTACAGCCACGACACCATTAACCCGAACCGCATTCTGCCCATTAACCCTGATCTGGACTTTATGGAGCCCCACGGACGCGGCTGACCACTCGGCCGGCCAACTTATGTCTGATCAGGCATATGATGGGTGACCAAAGCCGCTAAATCATGCGGGTTCGTTCCCTTACTCAGGAACCCGCATGCATTGGGCACGTTGCGAAAAATACTGCCATCCGAGAAGAACGTGCTTTTGGTCACCAGCACAACCTTACACATAGGATGGCGGTAGCTGATGATGTCGGCTAACCCAAGCGCACTGCCGTCGGGCAGGTCTAAATCCAGCACAACAACGCGGTAGTCCTTCTTGATCAAAGCATCCGTAGCCTCGTCAGCCGTTGCTGCAATATCGACCCACGGCCCCATCCGCCGCAAATGGCTGGCCCAGATCTTTGCTAGATCACTATTATTCTCAACCACCAAAACCGGCATAAACTCACAACCCAAAAACGTCCAAACAGAATCAACAATCGTTCCGTTCACATTGCGTTCATAACACAGTTTGCCAGCCAACGGCTAAGTTTGTTGGTCAAAGCGGTAAACTATTCTTTATCAACCAATTCGCCTTGCAGTGCTCAGGCAATTACGGTTGTGTCTGCGCAGCAAAAACTGACAGCTGAAAAGGCAAAGCTCATGACCACTTGGATTACCATTTGTGATACGTGCAAGCATGACGATTGGGACGCTGCTACCGACGCGCAAACCCACGGCGAGCAACTTGCTGCCTTGATCGAAGCCGAAGCGCATGGCGATGTGAAAACACGCCGCGTCTCGTGCCTGATGGGCTGTACCCGTGCGTGCAATGTGGCAATTCAGGGCGAGGGAAAATTGGCCTACACACTTGGCAATTTTGACCCCTCTGAAGAAGCTGCCGCCGGTATCGTGGAATATGCGCAAAAACACGCCGTAAGCGAAACCGGACAGGTGCCATTCCGCGAGTGGCCACAAGCCATCAAGGGGCATTTTGTAACGCGCCACCAACCGCTTCCCAAGTCGGACCAAGCATGAGCAACGCCCGCGATCATGGGGGCGGGCTTGATGCGGCAGTGGCAACATTTGGCGGCACGCGTGACAGCTGGCTTGATCTAAGCACGGGCATCAACCCTGTTGCTTATCCAGTAAAAGACATCGCCGCAGGTAGCTGGACTGCCCTGCCCGACCAAGCAGCCCTCGACGCGTTGATCAACGCCGCGCGGGATTTTTGGAACGTGCCAGACAATGCGCCGATTATTCCCGCAGGTGGTGCATCAGCAATCATTGCGCAGATGCCGATGTTGCCAGCCCTGAAGGGGCTAAGCGGAGCACAAATTCAGAACCGCACCTACAACGAACATGCCGCTGCATTTCGTCATCACGGCTGGGATGTCCGCGCCGATGCGGGCGATGTTCACGTGTTGGTGCGGCCCAATAATCCTGACGGTGACATGGGCCTTCTGAACGCTGCTGCACGCGTCACGATCATTGATGAAAGCTTTGGCGATGTGTGCCCGAGTGACAGCTTGGTGCACCGTACTGCAGATGAGAATACGATCGTTCTGAAGAGCTTTGGCAAGTTTTGGGGACTTGCAGGCGCGCGGCTTGGGTTTGCCATTGGCCACCCCGAAACCCTTGCTGGGCTGAGTGAGCAACTAGGCCCTTGGGCCGTTGCGGGACCAACACTCACACTGGGTGCGCGCGCGCTATCCGATCATGACTGGGCTACGGCAACCCGTCAGCGTCTGGCTGCAGATGCACGCCGCCTTGATGATCTGATGACCCAACGTAACGCCAAAGTAGTAGGCGGCACGGACCTGTTTAGGCTGTACCAAGTCGATGACGCACAAAGCTGGCAAACGCGCTTGGCAAAGGGCCATGTCTGGTCGCGCGTCTTCCCTTATGCTGGCGATTGGCTGCGCCTTGGCCTACCTGCTCCTGATCAATGGCAACAACTTGAGGCCGCCTTATGATTTTGTCGCTTGCGATGATCCTTGATGCGATTTTTGGTGAACCGAAATGGCTTTGGTCGCGACTACCCCACCCCGCCGTTTTGATGGGCCGACTTATCGCTTGGGGCGACGAGCACTTTAATAACGGCGAGCACAAGCGCATCAAAGGTGCGCTCATGATGGTCGCCTTTTGCTGTGCGACGGGCATTCTTGGATTACTGCTCGGCACCCTTGGCTGGCCCATTCAGGTTGTTATTACAGCAATTCTTTTGGCCCAAAGGTCACTGGTTGATCACGTGCTGGCCGTCGCAAAAGGTCTGCGCACAGGACTTGAGGAAGGGCGCGCAGAAGTTGCGATGATTGTTGGCCGCGAAACAGGCCAGATGGATGAGAACGCCATTGGCCGTGCGGCCATTGAAAGTGCGGCAGAAAACCTGAGCGACGGCATTATTGCCCCAGCGTTTTGGTTTGCTGTCGCAGGTCTTCCGGGCTTGCTGATCTATAAAATCACGAACACCGCAGATAGCATGATCGGCTATCGCACGCCCCGCTACGAGGCGTTTGGCTGGGCCGCAGCGCGCCTTGATGATGTGCTAAATTTCATTCCAGCACGGCTAACCGCGTTGTTAATTGCGCCAATGCAGATCACCAAAATTGGCCCCGACGCCCGCTTGCATCGCTCGCCAAACGCAGGCTGGCCCGAGGCCGCAATGGCCCTTCGTCTCGACATCGCCCTATCGGGTCCACGCACTTATGAGGGCCAGCTTACAGACTTTCCGTGGGTCAACGCCGCCGCAAGAAAGGTTGCAGCGCCCCGCGATATTGAGCAAACTGTAGCAGTATTATGGAGCGCATGGGCAGCTGCCCTCGCCTTGTCACTATTGCTATGATTAGGAATGAGTTAAGCATGAAAACCCTTCTACGCATCGCCTTTATCACGTCCCTTACCTGCCTCGCGCCGCTGACAGTGGCAGCACAAACGCCATGCGGCGGATCGTTCAACGCCTTTATCGCTGATCTAAAGACCGAGGCACGCGCCAAGGGTCATAGCCGAAGGACCGTCAACACATTCTTTGACGGCACCCAACAAAGCGCGTCCGTCTTGAAAGCCGACAGAAGCCAAGGCGTTTTTCAAAAGCCATTCATCGACTTTTCACGCGCGCTGATCAGCAGCAATCGCATCAACGCAGGGGCCGCAAACGCCCAAAAGTGGGCCAGCACATTTGATCGCGCTGAGCGTCAATTTGGCGTGCCGCGTGGTATTTTGTTGGCATTCTGGGCGTTTGAGACGGATTTTGGCGCGTTTCAAGGCAACTACAACACCCGCGATGCGCTTGTGACGCTTGCCCATGATTGCCGCCGTCCAGACCTTTTCCGCCCACAAGTTCTCGCCGCGATTGAGCTTTACGAACGGGACGGCATGGACCCAAGCACAACGACGGGCGCTTGGGCTGGCGAAATTGGCATGGTCCAGATGCTACCCGAGGACATCTTACGCAACGGCGTTGACGCAGATGGTGATGGACGTGTCAGCCTTAAAACCTCTGCGGCTGATGCGCTGATGTCTGGCGCAAAACTATTGGCAGACTTGGGGTGGAAAGCGAACCAGCCTTGGCTGCATGAAGTGAGCGCACCAGCAGGTTTTGATTGGTCGCTCAGCGGCATGGACAAAGAACTGACCGTTGCGGATTGGCAAAAGCGCGGCATCACGGCGCGCAGCGGATCACTAGGCAACAGCCGGCTGACGGCATCATTGATTGCACCCCAAGGGCGCAACGGGCCTGTGTTTTTGGCCTATCCAAACTTCAAAGTTTTGTTCGAGTGGAACCAGAGTTTTGTCTACGTGACCACCGCCGCCTATTTCGCAACACGGCTATCCGGCGCGCCGGTTTATGACGCCGGAAACCCTGATGCGGGCCTTGATGGTGACCGTATGAAAGCGCTCCAAAGCAAATTAGCGGCCCGTGGATACGACGTTGGGAAAATCGACGGTATCTTGGGCGCGGGCACGCGCGCGGCCGTTCAAGATGTACAACAAAAGCTTGGAATGCCCGCGGACGCATGGCCAACACCTGAGCTACTTGATCACCTTTAGAATTCAGCTCAGGCAACCATCGCTTCGGCTTTTTTCAGATCAACACTGACCAACTGGCTTACGCCTTGTTCAGCCATTGTGACCCCAAAAAGGCGATCCATCCGTGACATCGTCACCGCGTGGTGCGTGATCGTCAAAAACCGCGTGTTTGTGCGGCGGGTCATCTCATCAAGCATATCGCAAAAGCGCGTCACGTTGGCATCATCAAGAGGTGCATCAACCTCATCGAGCACGCAAATAGGCGCAGGGTTGGCCAAGAATACCGCAAAGATTAGCGCGAGCGCAGTCAACGTCTGCTCACCACCAGAAAGCAGCGACAGGGTCGACAGCTTCTTGCCCGGGGGCTGGCACATAATCTCAAGGCCTGCTTCAAGCGGGTCATCGCTTTCCACCAAAACAAGACGGGCCTCACCACCCCCAAACAAGTGGGTAAAGAGCATGCCAAAATTATCATTCACTTGCTCAAAAGCTGTCAAAAGCCTCTCGCGGCCTTCTTTGTTCAGGCTCGCAATACCAGTGCGCAATTCACGAATGGCTGCTTCCAAGTCCTGCTTCTCAGCCACAAGTGCGTCATGCTCAACTTGGACTTCTTTACTATCTTCCTCGGCGCGCAAATTCACGGCACCCAAGGCGTCCCGTTGCCGCTTTAACCGGTTTACCTCTGCCTCGATCTGCTCTGACGGGGGCATCTGATCTGCATCTACCTCAAGCTTTTCCAGCAGGGTTTGCGGCGTTACTTCCATTTCATCTTGAATACGTTCGGCGGCCACACCGACCGCTTCTTTCGCAGCATCCGCCAATGCCTCGGAACGTGCGCGTGCTTCGCGCGCTTCTGAGGCCGCACGTTCTGCGTCACGCTCTGCGTTTACCGCCGCGCGCTGCGCCGTATCAGCTTCGGCCAGTGCGTCAGCGGCGGCTCGGCGGCGTGCCTCGGCGGTTGTAATCTCAGACAACAACGTCTCACGCTTGGCAGCAAGTTCAGCAGGGGCAGCTTGCGCTTTTTGCAACTCCTGCTCTGAGGTTTCGCGGCGTTCAGCAAGTTCAGACGAGCGCTTCTCTGCTGTTTCCAGCCGACTTTTCCAACTGCTGCTCTCCTTAGCTATGTCTTGGGAACGGCGCACGCGGGCCTCGCCTTCGCGGCGCACTTCATCGGACGCAGAACGCTTGGCCATCATGGTCATCCGCGCCGCTTCTACTGTCATCTTGACGTCTTCAACAGCACCGCGTGCTGCGTCCAAGTCCCCAAGTTCTGCTACGCTTTTTTCGGCCTCTGCTAAGCGGGCACGCGCGGCTGTTGCCTCATCCTCAAAGCGTTTAACTGCCAAATCCAATGTCTCAAGCTTGCTTTGGGCGATCGATTGATCCGCTTCTGCGCGTGACACTTTTCGGCCCGCATTTGATAGCAATTGATCCGCATCGCGGCGCGCCTGACGCGCTGTTTGGTCCGCCGCAGTCAACTCGCGCAAGCGCGTTTGCAAAAGGGTGTGGGCATCGCGTGCACCGTCGGCGCGGGCCTCAGCCTCGTTCATTTCTTTCTTCAGCGCCTCAAGTCGGTTGAGCTGTTGCAGACGCAAAGCGGCGGCAGACGGCGCGTCTTCAGCACTGGCGCGAAACCCGTCCCAACGCCACAGATCACCGTCAACCGAAACCAACCGTTGGCCGGGCGCCAAATTAACCTGCGCGGCGTTACCACGATCTGCTTCAACCAGCCCGATCTGCGACAAACGACGCGCCAACACATCAGGTGCATCCACATGCGTAGACAACGGTGTCACGCCGTCCGGCAAGGCCTGCGTGTTGTCATACGCAGGCAAAACAGCCCATCCAGAGGGGTCATTGTTTGACACAAGCGGTGCCTTCAAATCATCCGCGAGCGCTGCACCAAGCGCTTTTTCAAACCCTGCCCCAACGGACAAAACATCCATCAACTGACCGCCCTCAGCAGTGTCACGGTCAACCAATTTACTTAGTGCGTTCACTTCAGCACGCAGCGCGCTGACCTCACCATCCGCCTCAGACAGCGCCGCACGTGCATCCGCCTCCAGCGATTGGGTCTCGGTCCGCGCGGCTTCCGCCTCAATCAATGCCGCATCAGCGCTTTGTACTGTTTCAGCCGCTTCGGCCGCTTCACGCTCAGCCACTTCAAACTCGGCCTTGGCGGTTGCCTGCGCCTGCTTGGCGGCGCGCATTGCGTCACGTGATTTTTCGGCCTCCGCCTCATTTTTATCAAGCGTCTTACGGCTGTCATCAAGGATACGGTTCGCAGATTGATGGCGGGCAGCGAGGCGCGCCACATCCTCGGTCATCTCACTTAAAGCAGCTTCGCGGTCTTGCAGGATTTGCGCCGCTTCAGAAGCCGCTGTTTTGGCTTCCGCCAGGCGCGCGTCATGCCCCTCAGAAGCTTTGGCGATTTCCTGCGCTTCCCACTCAAGGCGCGCAATCGTCTCATCAGCATCTTTGTTCAAGCCGGTTTCGCGCTCAATATCGCGGGTCAGCTGCGAAATGCGGCTGGTCAGGGTTTCAATCAACTCTGCCGCACGGCTTTCTTGTTCAGAAAGCGCATCGCGGCCAACTTCAAGACGCTGCAACACCGCGGCGGCGATCGCCTCTTCTTCGCGCAATGGTGGCAAAGCTTCATCAGCAGCTTGCCGCGAGTTTGCGGCAGCGCGCGCCGCTGTTTCTGCTTGGGCAGCGACCACAGTTTGCGCCTTTAGATGTTCATCTGCTGCGGCACGGGCCTCGTCCGCTTCTTTCCAACGCCGATAGAGCAAAAGCCCCTCTGCAAGACGTAAACCCGAATTGATCTCACGGTAGCGCGCCGCCTGTCGTGCTTGGCGGGCTAACTGCCCTAACTGGGCTGCAAGTTGTTCAATCACATCATCAACGCGGCTTAGGTTGGTTTCCGCCCCGCGCAGTTTGAGTTCTGCTTCATGACGGCGTTGATACAGGCCACTAATACCTGCCGCTTCTTCAAGAATACGGCGACGCGCCTTTGGTTTAGCGTTGATCAACTCAGAGATTTGTCCCTGCCGCACCAGCGCAGGTGAATGTGCGCCCGTGCTTGCGTCCGCGAACAGCATTTGCACGTCGCGCGCGCGAACGTCTTTTGTATTTGCTTTGTAGGCTGAGCCGACGTCCCGCGTGATCCGGCGCACGACCTCAAGCTGATCTGCGTCATTGAAGCCCGCCGGCGCAAGACGTTCCGCATTATCAATGATCAAACTGACTTCGGCAAAGTTGCGTGCGGGCCGCGTTGAAGCCCCCGCAAAGATCACATCTTCCATACCGCCGCCGCGCATCGCTGTTGGCCGGTTTTCCCCCATGACCCAACGCAACGCCTCAAGCAGGTTAGACTTGCCACAACCGTTTGGCCCGACAACGCCAGTCAGCCCATCAGCAATAACCAAGTCTGTTGGGTCCACAAAGCTTTTGAAGCCGTTCAATCTGAGTCGTGAAAAGCGCAAGGCATGTCCTTTGGGTGATTCCATTCACGCCCATAGTGGAACGCCCACGCCACCTACCTGTCAACGCCACACCACCGTATCTGCCCCAAACAGTCCACTTATCCACAATATATTGCGCAAAACCTGCTAAATATATTGCAAAACCGTATATAAGTCATAGCGCATCCTGCCGTTCTTGGGGCGTGGTAGGTCGGAATCTCCCTTGCTTGAACGCGTCAGAACAGTCACAACACACCGGCATGGTTCCCCGATCAGACGCAAAGCGTCGGGGATCAAATGGGAATGCGGGACGGGCCAACCCAATTCGGGGTCCAAAACCGCAGCCGCCCCCGCGACTGTAAGCGGTGAGCGTCCGTCACTAAGCCACTGGGAAACTGGGAAGGCGACGGTACGTATTGACCCGCAAGCCAGGAGACCAGCCGTGCAGAAATGCAAACCCCTGTCGGGTGTGACAGGCAAAGGAGAATAGTTATGCATATCGAACCAGGCGTCGTCAGTGGCGCAAAAATGGCCCTAAGCTACGCAACCTTCGTGGGTGCTGCTGGATACGGCGCGAAAATGGCGTGGGAAGCGCTTGTTCAAAAAGGTGCTTTGTCGCTTGTGGCACGCAGCTTGATCGCAACGATCGCTGTTTTCATCTTTTTCGAAGTTCTGCCCCACTTCGCTGTTGGCGTATCAGAAGTTCACTTTATCCTTGGCACGACAATCCTGCTGATCTTGGGCACAGGCCCTGCGGCTATCGGGCTGGCACTCGGTCTGTTGATCCAAGGCTTGTTCTTTGCACCAACTGACTTGGGCATGATCACAGTCAACGCAACAACACTTCTGGTGCCGCTCTTTGCAATCCACCACATGGCGAAAAAGACCATTGCTCCAAACACAGCTTACGTTGACCTGTCATACGGCCAGGCGCTGAAGCTTTCTGGCGCATACCAAGGTGGCGTTGTTGCTTGGGTGGCTTTCTGGGCAATCTACGGCCAAGGTTTTGGCGCAGAGAACCTTGCAGCAGTTGCATCATTTGGCGCGGCGTACATGCTGGTGTTGCTCATTGAGCCAGTTGCTGACCTTGCGGTGCTTGCAGCAGCCAAGCGCATGAAGGGTCTTGATGGCACAGGTTTTGTGACACCACGTCTCTACAACGCCGCCTAAGTACTCTCATTTGCTAACAGCAATTGAACGGTTTTGACGCCGGTGGCCCCCACGGGTTGCCGGCGCATCTTTTTGACATGGAGGCCATTATGGCTGCGAAAATTCCTGCTACTGTCGTCACTGGTTTTCTGGGCGCAGGCAAAACAACACTGATCCGCCACATGCTGCAAAACTCACAAGGCAAGCGCATTGCGTTGATCATCAACGAATTTGGCGATCTTGGTGTGGATGGTGACATTCTAAAAGGCTGCGGCGACGAGACCTGTACAGAAGATGATATCATGGAGCTATCAAACGGCTGCATCTGTTGCACCGTAGCCGATGATTTTATTCCAACGATGGAAAAACTGCTCGAGCGTGAAAACGCACCTGATCATATCGTCATTGAAACCTCTGGCCTTGCGCTGCCACAACCGCTTGTCCGCGCGTTCAACTGGCCCGGCATTTCAACCAAAGTGACCGTCGACGGTGTCGTTACAGTAGTGGATGGAAAAGCCGTAACGGAAGGACGCTTTGCACATTCAGTTGCGGCAGTAGATGCCCAACGCAAACTTGACGACAACCTTGATCACGAGACGCCCCTGTCCGAACTATTCGAGGACCAAATCGCCTGTGCAGACATGATTGTGGTGAACAAATCTGACCTTCTCACTGCGGATGAGGCAACTGCACTTACGGACAAACTGAAATCCGAAGCCCGAAGTGGTGTGCAGGTTGTCAAAGCCTCGATGGGCGCGCTGCCTGTTGACGTTTTGCTTGGCCAAGGTGTTGGTTCCGAGAGTGATATGGAAGCGCGCGCCGAGGTGCATCATCACCATCACGATGACCACCACACAGAAGACGGGGAACATCATCATGACGATCATGATCACGCCCACGAAGATCATCACCACCATCATCATCACGATCACGACCATGATGCCTTTGAATCCTTTGTCGTGACCTTGGGCGAAATTAGTGACGCTAAGGCGTTTGCCCAACAAGTCGCAGATGTCATCCAAGCCCATGACATTTTGCGCCTCAAAGGGTTTGCTGCGGTCGAAGGCAAACCAATGCGCCTTACGTTGCAAGCGGTTGGGCCACGGGTTGATACGTATTTCGACCAGCCTTTTGGAACGGCCCCGCATCAAACACGGCTTGTTGTGATTGGCCAAGCGGGCCTTGACCGCAATGCAATCGACGCTGCCCTGCGTGCATGATCATCGTAGAACCAGGCGATCCCAAAGACCCACAGGCGACGGCACTGCTTACGCAGAGCCATTGTCTGATGGAAAGCCTATTTCCACCCGAAGACAATGCGTTCCTCAACATTGATGAGCTATGCGCGCCGGACATCCACTTTTTTGTGGCTCGGCGTGGGCAATTCATTCGGGGGACCGGTGCAGTAGCTGCGCGCGAAAACTATGGTGAGTTGAAGTCTATGTTCGTTGACCCAGAGGCCCGTGGCCAGGGGATCGCAGATGCTATTTTGCGCGCACTAGAAGATCACGCGCGCTCGCTCAACCTGCCCGAACTCAAGTTGGAAACTGGCAATGCTCTGCACGCGGCGCACCGACTTTATGCACGCCACGGTTTTGAAACATGCGGCCCGTTTGGGGATTATATCCAAAACGCGACCAGTATTTTCATGACAAAAACGCTGGCTGACGTCACCACCATTTCTCATAACCCAGAGTAAAGCCAATGCACCTTCTTGCCGCGACCCCCGGTTCAATTGATGACGGGAAAGAACCCGTAGACCTTGGCCAAACGCCAGCGGATGTTGTGTTCATTTCAGCAGCAGACACAGAGTTGGCCGCCTTGTCCGCCGCCCGTGCCGAGATGCAGTCTCCACCTACACTACGGCTGGCCAGCATGATGCACTTGATGCATCCGATGTCTGTTGATTTGCATATCCAAGACTGCACATCAGGCTCAAAACTGATAATTGCGCGGGTGCTTGGGGGAACAGGATACTGGCGCTACGGCGTTGAGCAATACGCCGCCAATTGCCATGACAACGACATACCTTTGGCTTTGTTGCCCGGTGATGACAAACCTGATCCAGAGCTGCGCAATCTGTCGACTGTCAGTGATGAAGGCTACGACGCACTCTGGGCGTATTTGACAGAAGGCGGCCCCGCCAACGCCACTGGTTTTCTGGAATACACCAATGCCATGCTTGGGCGCGGGACCCACCCTGCCGCAGCCGCGCCATTGCTGCGCGCAGGACTTTATTGGCCGGGCGAGCAATCCCCGACGCTGGCCAGCCTACAAGAAAACTGGACCAAAAACGCGCCAGTTGTTCCAATCATTTTCTACCGTGCACTTGTCCAAGGCGCAGGGCTGAACCCCATAAACCGTCTGGTAAAATCACTGTTGCGGGCGGGGCTAAATCCAATGCCGGTGTTTGTGGCGTCCCTAAAAGACCCTGTTAGCCAAGCCACCCTTGAGCATCTTTTTAGCGAAGCGCCGCCAGCCACCATTGTGAACTGTACGTCTTTTGCAGTGGGCAGCCCGCATGAGCAAAACACACCACAAAACCCTTTGACCAGCGCTGCTGCCAATCAAGCACCCGTATTTCAAGTCGTGCTATCAGCAAGTTCACAAGACGCATGGGCAGATGGTTTGACGGGACTGTCCGCACGCGACATCGCGATGAACGTAGCCCTGCCAGAAGTAGACGGCCGCATCTTGAGCCGCGCTGTATCGTTCAAGGGCGAAGCCTATTTCGACGAGGCAACCCAATGTCCCATCGCAACGTATCAAGCCGTGGGTGACCGAATTGATTTCGTCACACAACTTGCAGCCAACTGGGCAAAGCTGCGGCACACCGCCAAGGCAGACAGAAAAGTGGCGCTCGTTCTGGCGAACTACCCCAACAAAGACGGCCGCCTCGCAAATGGCGTGGGCCTTGATACGCCAGCGGCAACGGTTGATGCTCTTGGCGCACTTGCACATGATGGTTACAACACTGCGCCCCCTGCCTCATCAAAGGCACTGATGGATATGATCATGGCAGGTCCCACCAACTGGCTGACGGACCGTGCGCGGACAACTGGCGGCGTGCATCTTCCGCTCAGCATCTACGAACAACACTTCAACGCGCTGCCTTATGACATCAAACAAAAGATGAACGACAAATGGGGCGCGCCAATAGACGATCCCTTCTTTTGTTCAAAAATATCCGCGCCGCAGGCACAACAAGACGGCTTCAAACTATCGATCTTTGAGTTTGGTAATGCCGTGGTCGGTGTCCAGCCTGCACGTGGCTACAACATCGATCCTGAGGAAACATACCATTCACCTGATCTGATACCGCCGCACAACTACCTCGCGTTTTATATCTGGCTTCGCCATCATTGGGGTACCGATGCAATTGTACACATGGGCAAACACGGCAACCTCGAGTGGCTTCCAGGTAAGGCAGTAGCGCTTTCCCAAACGTGTTGGCCCGAAGTTGTCTTTGGCCCCACGCCGCACCTTTACCCGTTTATCGTCAACGACCCCGGCGAAGGCACCCAAGCAAAACGTCGCGCGCAGGCTGTGATCCTTGATCATCTCACCCCGCCGCTAACGCGCGCTGAAACCTACGGGCCGCTCAAAGATCTTGAGGCACTCGTGGATGAATATTACGAAGCCGCTGGTGTTGATCCACGCCGGATCACCCATCTGCGCCGCGAGATTTTGTCCCTGACAGCAGCAACAGGAATTGACCGTGATGTCGGCATGAACGGGGCTGATGAAGATACTGATCTTGCAAAACTGGACGCCTATCTTTGCGAGCTGAAAGAAGCACAAATTCGCGACGGCCTGCATATTTTCGGCACCTCCCCCACAGATACCCAAGAGCGTGATCTAACGATTGCGCTGACCCGTGTGGCACGCGGCAGCGGTGAAGGTGTGGATGCGTCGTTGATTGGCGCACTTGCCCGTGACTTTGAGCTCGGATTTGATCCCTTGAATTGCGAAATGTCCGCGCCGTGGGCAGGCCCCAAGCCGGACGCACTTGGCGGCGGCACGTGGCGCACGGCAGGCGACACAGTTGAGCGCCTTGAAGAATTCGCCATCAAATTGCTGGATGAAACTGCGCACGCCCCGGGCCCAGAAAGCGCGTTGGTTATGGAGCATATCGCCCAAGTGGTACGCCCAACCGTTGCAGCCTGCGGACCCGCAGAAACAAACGCGCTGCTCACCGGATTGAACGGTTTGGCCGTCTCCGCAGGCCCATCAGGTGCCCCTACCCGTGGTCGCCTGGATACACTGCCAACGGGCCGCAATTTTTATTCCGTCGACAGCCGCGCGATTCCCACACAAACTGCGTGGACCCTTGGCTGGAAGTCGGCAAACCTGCTGATCGAAAAGCATCTTCAGGACAACGGCGACTGGCCCCGTGCGTTGCTACTGACCGCTTGGGGCACGGCCAATATGCGTACTGGCGGTGACGATGTTGCACAAGCACTGGCCCTGATGGGGGTTAAGCCCAAGTGGGATATGGCATCGCGCCGCGTCACAGGTTTTGAAGTTATCCCCCACAGCGTTCTGGGCCGGCCACGGGTTGACGTGACATTGCGTGTCTCGGGCTTTTTCCGTGATGCGTTTCCACAACAAATCGCGCTGGTGGACAGCGCTTCACGCGCAATTCAAGAACTGGATGAACCGGACAACCATGCCGCGCTAAACAAAGGGCCGCGCGTTTATGGTAGCAAACCCGGCGCTTACGGTGCTGGCCTGCAAGCCATGATTGATGAGCGTCTTTGGAACAACAAAGCCGATCTAGGTGATGCCTATCTTGAGTGGGGTAGCTACGCTTACGGCGCAAACCTTGAAGGCGCGCTTGACCGCGACGGCCTAAGCGCGCGGTTGTCACAAGTAGATGCGATTGTGCAAAACCAAGACAACCGCGAGCATGATATTCTGGACAGCGATGACTACTATCAATTTGAAGGTGGGGCTGCGGCGGCTGTGGCATCGCTACAGGGCAAAGACCCACTGGTTTATCACAACGATCACTCGCGCCCTGAACGCCCGTTAATCAGAACCCTTGATAATGAGATTGGCCGTGTTGTCAGGTCACGTGTGGTGAACCCCAAATGGATCGATGGGGTTAAGCGGCATGGCTACAAAGGCGCTTTCGAAATTGCTGCAACAGTGGATTATCTGTTTGCGTTTGCCGCTACGACAGGCGCTGTAAAGCAGCACCACTTTGACCTCGTGGAAGAGGCGTTTTTGGCAAATGATGATACCCGTGACTTTATCGCAGAACACAATGACCCCGCGTTGCGCGACATCGCCGATCGGCTTCAAGAGGCGATTGATCGTGGATTGTGGGTCCCCCGCTCAAACTCGGCCCGAGCGCGCATTGATGCCTACAAACGCTAGTGCCGCTTGATCGCATAGGTTCCGTCATCCACGCATTTTAGGCGCGCAACAGCCTTTGCCTGATCGCCGCTAAGTGTGCCCTTACGAACGGTGCATCCAGTAGTTTGCTGGATAGCGATCAACATTTTATCAGCAACCGCACCCGCGTCCGTTGCCCACTCCATATTGGTGCGAATGACCTCTGCGCGGTCGTTTCGTTGACGAACCGTAAAATCGCTTCCGCCAACAGAAATGCGCATCGGCTCCAGCCCGATGAACGCAGGCCCACCCATGTCACATCCCGCCAATACCAAAACGGCACACCAAAACAGACGCATCACAAATCTCCTTAACTCGCTACGCCTTCACTAATCGGCAATATCCCTTAACTAAGCCCTAACGCCCATTGCTCTCCTGCGTATTTCCCTCTTAGATCGATACAACACATCAAGTGGATAGGAGCCGGACATGGATGATGATCGCCACGCAATGAAAATGGCCAAAAAGAAAGTTGCTCGTGATAAAATCATGGCGACTAAAACCGATGAAAAGGGCCTCGTTATTGTTCATACTGGCAAAGGCAAGGGTAAATCTTCCTCGGCCTTTGGCATGATCTTCCGGTGTATCGCGCATGATATGCAGTGCGCTGTTGTGCAGTTCATTAAAGGCGGCATGTCCACAGGTGAGCGCGATCTGATCCTATCCAAATTCTCTGATACTTGTGCGTTTCACACCATGGGCGAGGGCTTCACTTGGGAAACCCAAGACCGGTCACGCGACACAGAAATGGCGCAGGCGGCGTGGGCCAAGGCAAAAGAGCTGATCTTGGATGACGCCAACAAAATGGTGCTGCTCGACGAGATCAACATCGCGTTGCGCTATGATTACCTTGACGTGAACGAGGTCGTAGCCTTCTTGCGCGATCACAAACCTCATATGACCCACGTCGTTCTGACAGGCCGCAATGCCAAAGACGAGCTGATCGAACACGCCGATCTGGTCACTGAGATGGAGTTGATCAAGCATCCGTTCCGCTCGGGTATCAAAGCGCAAATCGGCGTTGAGTTTTAAGCAAAGCTGGGGGCACTCATGAAGCATCGTTTGTTGACTGAATTTGGCATGGGCAGCTCCTTGCGCCGGCTAGATTACACGGCCGCCTCTGAAAAGGCCCTGAAAGACGCACTGTGGCACAACTCGATCAACCTTGCGGAGCTCTTTGGCAAAGACAAAGAGGATATGATCATCGACGTCGAGATTGCCTGCCAAGCGCCAGATACAGTGGACACAGAGCGTCTGAAATCCGTGTTCCCGTACGGCCAAATCAACATAACGACACACCACGGCGGCCTTGATATTCCCCGCCCAGAGGCCGCAGGCGGCAACCCCACAATCATGGCCCACGCGGTCATTCATGTGTCTCTCGAACTGGAGGGCACAGCATGAGTATTGATCAACGTTTCATCATTGAAATGGGCATGGGCAATGACCTTTACGGTATGGATTACACAAAAGCCGCAGCGCGTGCGATTGAAGATGCCCTGCGCCATTCATCTATTCCGATGTTCGAGGCTTTGGGTATTTCCCACGACATGATGCGCGTGCAAGTCACCGTTGGTGTGGCAGAGCCCGACAAGCTTGATCTTGACGCGCTAACCGCAAAACTTCCGCGCGGCAAAGCAACGGTTAAGGGCGTGAAAGGCGGACACAACAGTGCAAACCCCGCAACGGGCCAAACCAGCGTTATTGCCACTGCAGCGGTTGAGGCGTTTTTACCCTTTCAAGGCTAGAGCACGGGTCGCGCTGAGCGATTGACCCGTTGAAAGCACGTCCTCATCAAGCTGCACTTCGATGATTGAAACTTTGCCACTTGCTTCAGCGCGCTTGAACGCTTCTGCGAATTGAGCATCATTTTGCACCGTCTCGCCGTGACCCCCATAGGCGCGGGCAAGAGCAGCAAAATCAGGGGTCGCCATATCAGTTCCGCTCACGCGCGCAGGATATGTCTTTTCTTGGTGCATCCGAATGGTGCCGTAGCGCCGGTTGTTCATAACAATCACGATTACGGACGCACCGTGCTGCATCGCTGTCGACATTTCGTTAAGCGTCATTTGAAAACAGCCGTCGCCCGCTAAACAAACAACCGTTTTGGCAGAGTGCTCAAGTTTCGCAGCAATCGCAGCAGGAAAGCCATACCCCATGCTGCCGCTAGTTGGCGCAAGCTGTGTGCCATATCTTTTGTAGCTGAAATAGCGGTGCAACCACGCGGCGTAGTTCCCCGCGCCGTTCGTGACAATCGAGTCCTTGGGCAGATTCTCCGACAGCCAGCAGATAATGTTTTCCTGCTTGGCATCTCCGGGGCTTTCTGTGGGCTGTAGCCATGCATCATATGTTGCGCGGCACTCGGCCATCCAATCAGGCTGCCGCTGAAGCGGCGCGCACTTATGCAGCGCCGCAATCATCTCATCAGCACGGACCACGACACCAAACTCTGTCGGCCACACACGGCCAATTTCTTCAGCGCCCACATGGATATGAACCAACGCTTTTTGGTCTGCCATCAAGGAGTAGCCCTGCGTTTCGATGTCGCCCAGCCGACTACCAAGCGCGATGATCAAATCAGCTTTTTTGAAGCACGCTGCCAACTTGGGGTTCAGGCCAACGTTCAAATCACCAGCATACGCAAAGCTTTGATTGTCGATGTAATCCTGCCGGCGAAAACCCGCGGCCACGGGAATGTTGTTAACCTCGGCGAACTCACGCAAACTCTGTGCCGCTTCTACGGACCAATGAGGGCCACCCACAACAATAAGAGGACGCTGCGCGCGTTCAATCCGCTCCATGATTGTTTTCGCGGGTTCTGCTAGATCAGACGCTTGATGCACGACGGCACCCTCACGCAGGGGAAGGTCATGGCAAGCCGCGCTCAGCATATCTTCGGGCAACGCCAAAACAACGGGACCAGGCCGCCCTGACAATGCCGTTTGAAAAGCACGTTGGATAAACTCGGGCAAGCGTTCAGTCTGATCGACCTCTTCAACCCACTTCGCCAAATCGCCAAACATCTGGCGGTAGTCGACTTCTTGAAACGCCCCTCGCCCACGATCGAACCGCGCAATTTGACCGACAAACATCACCACGGGGCTGCTGTCTTGGCGCGCAATATGAATGCCCGCAGCGGCATTGCAAGCACCAGGACCGCGCGTCACAAAGCACACCCCAACTTGGCCCGTCAGCTTTGCATGCGCCTCAGCCATCATGGCCGCAGCACCTTCGTGGCGGCAGGTAACAACCTCAATATCGTGATCAAGCAAGCCATCTAGAGCCGCCAAAAAGCTTTCGCCTGGAACTTGAAAAACCCGCTTAACACCCATCTTTGCAAGCTGCGCTGCCAAGATTTTTCCACCATGCTGCATAATCACTGCCCTTGCGCTGTCACCGATTTGCCTTACCTGACACGCGTATTAATAAAAGGACAAGCCGATGCATGTACTCGGCATTTCTGGAAACCTGCGTAAAGAGGCCACCAACCGTAAACTCATTCGTTAAGCTGCACGCATTGGCGGCGCTAGCACCTATGTCGAGGCTGATCTGAACCTGCCACTTTATGATGGTGATCTAGAGGCCGCTGAGGGCATTCCTGCCTCAGTTCAGGCGCTCGCAGATCAGATCAAAGCAGCGGATGCAGTGGTCATTTCAACACCTGAGTATAACAAAGGCATCTCGGGTGTTTTGAAAAACGCATTGGACTGGGTAAGCCGTACTGAAGGCAGCGTATGACAAGATAAGCCAGTTGCAATTTTATCAGCAGCAGCAGGCCGCGCGAGCGGAGAGCGGGCCCAGTCAAACCTACGCCTCGCGATGAACCCGTTCATGGCCCACGTAATCAGCGGACCCGAAGTAATGCTTGCCAACAGTTCCGACGCGTTCGACGAAAACGGGCACCTGACAAACGAGCGCACAGTAGCAGGTATTGAGAAGCTGATGGCAAAGCTGCGCCCAAGCTAAATGGCGTTTGAAACCTCAATCAAATTGCCATCGGGATCACGTACATAAACCGATAGTAATTTGGTCTGCGCGCCTGTGCGCTCAACAGGGCCATCAACGACTTCAACGTGGTGCTTT
>JAHEEK010000025.1:0-12177 GCA_024640765.1 Thalassobium sp.
CTTTTTGCCGTGTTGCTGACTATTTTAGGCACTAAATCACGGTGTTGAACACAGTGTTAGCTAATGCTGTGTTGAGAACACTGTGTTGGCGAAGTTTTGGGCGAACACGGTTTGGGACACACAAGCCATGCTCACCAAAATTGCGGGTCAGCAAATTCAGCCAGGCAACGACAAGGCTCTGGTAAATTAGGCAAGGGCTTACCGTTTAAGCTTTGAGCTAACCACCCTTCGGGAAATTGAAGCTTATACGGCGCTGCAATCTGATCTTCGGTTATGACGTGAAATCCAGACTTGGTGTAATAGCTGGGGTCTCCATACGTCACGACCACATCCACTGAAGCCACTCGATAACTTCTAAGTCCCACGCAATCTCTAGAATACCTCGCTGTCCCCAAAAAGATCGCCCCGCTTTCGCGAGACGCCCTTCTTGGGTGGCTCCATGAGAAACCAACTAGATCGCAGCACCGTATCCGGCACGACGTCCAAAGACCGCACCTGATGTCAGGCCAGAACCACCCGGGTAACCTGCATAAAACACCCCGCCTACGATCTCACCACAGGCAAACAGTCCGGGTATTTTACGTCCCTCAACTGACAAAACACTTCCGTCCGGATCAACTTTTAGGCCCCCATACGTAAAAGTAATCCCACCGGTCACTGGATAAGCATAAAAAGGACCAGTATCGAGCGTTTGAGCCCAGTTTGACTTGGGCGGACTCACACCGACAGCGGCTTTTCCATCCAGAATTGTCGGGTCAAAAAGCGTGTCTGCATCGATAGCGGCGTTATATTCACTCAGCGTGGCACGCGCAGCGTCACTGTCTACACCGCTCATTTGATCGATCAAATCGTCCAATGTGTGCGCTGTAACAAAATGAGCATCATGAAAGCGATATTCAGCGTAAAGCAGATCGTATACTTTACTGTCAAACACCTGCCATGCAAATTGACCCGGCTGCTCCAAGATGGCCGCGCCGTATTGCGCATACGTATAATTGCGGAAATTCGCCCCCTCATCAACGAAGCGTTGCCCATCTGCGTTTAGCATCACACCCAGAAAATACGAGATTTTGCGGTAATTTTTACGCTCTCCCGGCGGAATGTCGAGATTACCGAAATCGGCCATATGCAAATCCATTGGCGTGGCGTGGCAGCCCGAGTAAAGCCCATATTCCGCAGCACCAGCCTGAAGCGCCATGACAAGCCCGTCGCCTGTGTTATGCGGTGTCCCGCGCACTTTGGCCGCCACCCAATCTGGCCCCATGTGTTTCACTCGCAACGCATCGTTTGCCTCAAAGCCACCACATGCCAAAATCACAGCGTCGGCATATAGCTCTTCGCCGCCGATTTTTACGCCAACGACGCGATCATTTTGTACGATTAATCCAGTTACAGCACTGTTGTAGCGAACGGTCCCACCAAGACGCTTAACTGCGGCGAGTTCCATATCAAAAAGGCCTACGCCTTCGTTTTCAGCGGCCAAAGTGAGTCCGCCCCAAAAGACGTGACGGCCGTCTTTTTCAAAACTTTGGCGACTATAGATCGGTTCGAATTTCACATCATGAGATGCCAACCAACACATTGTATCGCCTGAGTTGTGTACCAGCGAGTTTTGTTCGTCAGACAGAGGGCGCCCGTCGTTAAAGCCCAGCAAATCATTGGCAAATTGCTCTGTGTCATAGCGTCCAAAATCTGCGCTTTGGACTCTTTGATCTTCGGGGTTTTTTAGCAGCGGCACCAAATCATCCGCTCCATTATAGGCGAAGCGCATCGCTCCTGCGGTATATTTGGTGTTGCCGCCGGCCAGCGCCTCGTCCGCTTTTTCTAACAGCGTAACTTTTGCCCCACATTCAAGTGCTGCAATTGCAGCACATAGAGCCGCGTTTCCAGTTCCAACTACGATGATTGATTTTGCCACTGGCGCTTCTCCCTAACATCTATATTGTATCCAAGCGGATACAATGCGGACATTTAGAATGACTAATACGGATTGGCAAGACATGTCACAGGGAGAAGTCGCCTATCGTCGTCTTTATGACGCGATCCGTGACGGACAGTTCCGACCGGGAGACCGGCTACGCGAAATCGATGTGTCCCAACAACTTCAGTTGTCCCGCACCCCCGTTCGAGAAGCACTGCGCAAACTTGAAAATGACGGAATTGTTGAGCATCGGCCACGGATTGGTGCAGTGATACGAACTCTGTCCTCGCCAGAAATTGTTGAGCTCTATGAAATGCGATTGGTACTTGAGCGCACCGCCGCAGAAATGGCGGCCAAACACGCAAGCGCGGCAGAAATTGACCTGCTGAGTGATATCAACGACCAAATTGAAAAAGTGAGGTCAGATACGCAACGTGCCGCTGCACTTAATCAAGATTTCCATCGCAGCATCTATCTTGCAACAAGAAATCGGTTCTTGTTGCAAGCAGCACGCGCACTCAACAATGCACTCATGTTGCTTGGGCCAACAACGCTTGATGATGAGGCACGCATACAGACGGTGCATGCGCAACACGCAGAAATCATCGACGCTATCAGATCTTCGGATCAAGCAGCGGCAGGCAAAGCCGCTGACGCGCATTTGCAAACATCGCTTCGGCACAGGCTGAAGGGGCTACAAAAGTGAGCCCGCGCCTATACGCATTTTTGATCGCGGGTGCGGGAGTGGCCGGTTTTAAGTTGCTTGATCTCCCCCTGCCTTGGTTGTTGGGCCCAATCTTTGCCTGTCTCGGCGCAGCACTTGCGGGCGTGCCGATGCGTGACACAAAGTGGGTCAGTGACACCATGCGTACAATTTTGGGCGTGGCTGTCGGCGCCACGTTTACCACAACACTTTTGATCTCAATGACGGGGATGTGGCCGACACTGTTGTTGATCCCTGTTATGACCGGATGCATCGGCATTGTTGGTCTGTTTTACTTTCAACGGTTTTGGGGGCTTGATTTCGCGACAAGCTACTATTCGTCCATGCCAGGCGGCCTTCAGGATATGCTGGTTTTTGGCGAAGAAGCGGGCGGCAACATCCGCACACTGTCCCTAATTCACGCAACCCGCGTTATGATCATTGTGGTGTCTCTTCCATTCTTGCTCAGCTGGGTTTGGGACGCAGACCTGAGTAATCCACCGGGTGCGCCCGCGTCTTCAATCGCGGCAGAACAACTGTTGCTCATGGTATTTTGCGGGCTTGTTGGATGGTATATGGCAAAACGTGTCCGAATGTTTGGCGCAACTATTTTGGGGCCCTTGTTGCTTGCTGCCGCGATGTCGTTGCTGGGCGTGTTACAACACCGCCCACCAGCCGAGGCTATTTGGGCCGCACAGTTCTTCATCGGAATGGGCGTAGGCTGTAAATATGCAGGCGTTACAATGGCAGAGGTACGCAGAGACGTCACAGCGGGCATAGGGTTTTGTGTCATTCTGCTGGTACTGACCGTCATTTTCGCCGAGGCCATTCACCTTGCCGATCTGGCTCCCCCAATGGAGACCATTTTGGCTTTTGCACCGGGCGGGCAAGCGGAGCTAACGGTGCTTGCCCTGATTGTCGGGGCGGATATGGCATTTGTGATCTCACACCACGTTTTACGTATTTTCGTAGTTATCTTGGGCGCACCGCTATTTGCCCGATTATTTGAAAAGATGAATTATGCAGAGTGAGGGCGCGAAGCTGCTTGCCCCCACAGGGGTGTTGCGCGCCGCGATCAACACCGGCAACCGCGCCCTTGTCAGGCGAGACGGGGCGCATTTCAAAGGGATCAGCCCTGCTCTTGCAACACGGTTGGCCCAAGAACTCGGCATACCGTTACAACATGTTGTGTACGAGGGCGCGGGCAAAGTTTTCGCAGATGCGGGGCGGGATAAGTGGGATGTCGCGTTCCTAGCAATTGATGAGGCGCGCGCGCAGCAGATCACCTTTACAAGACCCTACAAAGTTATCGAAGCAACCTATGCGGTGCGCACAGCCGCAAGTTTCACACACTGTTCCGATCTGGACCGCGAAGGTCAGCGTGTTCTAACAGCCAAAGGCTCGGCCTATGATCTTTTTTTGACCAAAAATCTCAGATTGGCCCAACTCATCCGGTCGGGCACGCCCATGCAAAGCTTTGAGGCATTTGCTTCAGGCAATTACCACGCAGTCGCTGGGGTGCGGGCCTCGCTTGAGGCAGCATTTAGGGACAGACGCGAAATTCGAATTTTAACTGACGCCCTAACATCAGTTAGGCAAGCAATGGCCCTGCCCAATCCGGAAGATCCGCGTATTTCCGCATTAGACGCTTTTGTTGAGCGTGCCATGACGGACGGCTTTGTCAAAAGACAAAGCACACCCTAAGGCAAGACTTCGGGATTGATCATATTGATCGGCTGTCCCGCGGCAAATGCGTTAATTTGGTCAAAAATATCGCTGAACTGTAAATCAAATTCATCCTCTGTCACAAAACCGATGTGCGGGGTCGCCACCACGTTGGGGTGCGTGAGCAGAATATTGGTTTGATCCGTGAGCGGTTCTTGGTCGAAAACATCAACAGCCGCGTGCAACTGGCCCTGTGCCACAACCGCCTCAAGCGCGCCCGTTTGCACAAGTCCCGAACGCGATGTGTTCACAAATAATGCGCGCGGTTTCATGGCCGCTAAATCCGCTTTGGTGATCAGCCCTTTGGTTTCTGGCTTTAGCCGGACATGCACACTGACAATGTCAGATGTAGCGAAAAATAACTCACGTGTGGCGGGGACAGTCTCGCCTGCCTCTTTTGCACGCATTCGCCCGCCCTCGGACCCCCACCATTGCACCTTCACGCCCAATGCTTTGGCATAATCTGACACGGCGCCCGCAATGCGCCCGTTGCCGTATAGCCCCAGAACCCGCCCCCGAAGCGTGCGCCCGACACCGGCCTGCCAGTTGCCCGCTTTGATCGAACTGGTCTGTTGCGGTATTTGTCGAAAGCTCGCCAAGATAAGAGCCAATGTGTGCTCAGCTGCTGCATAGGAAGGCGCGTCTGAATGCATGTTCGAACACAACAGCGCGTTGTGACGCGTACACGCATCAACGTCGACGTGCGGATAAACACTACGCTGTGAAATTAATTTCAGGTTTGGCATTCCCGAAAGAAGTTGCGCACCCACTTTCGTGCGCTCACGAAACAAGACCAGCGCTTCGGCCTCCTGCATCCGAGCGGCAAGTTTAACCGGGTCAGGCTCGTGGTTTGTCCAAACCTTCACATCGTGACCATCTAGCTTAGAAAAGCACGGCAAGTTTCGTAATGTATCGAACCAATCATCAAGAATGTGAACTTTCATCACCCCTCCATATCCGCGTGATCGTTGTTTACGTGACCCGCCCAAATTCGCGAAGGGATAAAGACCTCTCCTGCGGCGATTTTGCGTGCGGTACGCACAAGACCTGCGGATTTGATTTCGAAACCTGCGGCCGTATCGGCATAATCAACGGCCACTTCAATACTGCCCGATGCGTGTTCCAACGCAATTTTTGCAGGTATTTCATTTGGCTTGATGGCCATGCCGTCAGCTACTGTGCCCGGGGTCAACACACATGACGCCAAGCATTGTGCCCCAGTTACTGCCATCGAGGGATGTGTGTTCCAAGGCATAAAGTATCGTGCAGAAATTGTCCCGCCTGCCCTTGCAGGTGCCAGTATGCCAAATTTTGGCGTAACGGATTGAGAGACATCCCCCATCCCCATCAACACGCCTGCTTTTTGCCTAATCGTTTCCATGCGTTGGAAAAAATCACGGTTCTCGTCCAATTCAATAACGCTTTCGTACCCAGTCAGGCCAAAGCTTTGCGCAGAGGCAATCACCATGGGCATCGCCACGTCCATGCAGGTGACTGTGACGCCGTCGATTTCATCCGTCAGCTTTCCAGTTGGCAAAAATGCACCCGTTACACCGCCTACAGTTTCCATGAATTGTAGAGCTATGGGCGCGCATGTTCCGGGAACACCGTCAATAGCTGCCCTGCCCTCGTAGCTGACAACACGGTCGGGTGTCTGTACGACCGACGCAACGCGCGCTTCTGTGTTTACCGCACGAATGTTTACTATGGTCTCTCCGTCAACAGGCTCAACCAACCCCATCTCAATCGCTGCAGGGCCAACACCTGTCAAAATATTGCCGCATGTGGGTTTGAAATCAACAAGCCTATCTTCCACGCTGACTTGGGCAAAAAAATAGTCAACGTCGGCCCAATCGTCGTCCGATTTGGACAGCATCGCTACTTTAGTCGTGACTGCAGCACCGCCACCAAGCCCATCAATGTTGAGCGAATGGCCCGAGCCAACAATCGCGATCAACACATCGGCTAATGTCTCAAGATCGGCGGGAAGATCAGCGCGGTTCAAATACGGCCCGCGAGATGTTCCGCCGCGCATAAGTAGATAAGTAATGGGTGTTTGTGTCATGTCAGCGGCCATGGAAGTGTTGAGTATTCTTGCAAAAGCCCCGGAGGAAAGTCGCGATTTAGCGTCCAAGCCATCGCGCAAATGAATGCGATCCCGATGGCTGTATATGAGGCTGAAAACAGGGCACTTTTGCGCGCTCTGATCATCATGAAGCTGAACAAAAAGATGCCTAAGGCGAGTATAAATCCAAGAAGTGACGTCAGGATGAGCAGTGCGGCAAACCAACCGAGTGTGGACCAAAGCCCGTGCGTCGCACCCGCATCTTCGCCACTCAGCTCACGGTCCGCAAAGATGGTATCGCTTTCGGCAACCCAGATCATACGAACGATCAATATGGCGCAGCCAATCAAACATATACTGGCGACAAAAATCGGGAACGTTCTGTCGCGGCTATAACTGGGGATCGAGCTAGCATCAAAAAGGGCGTACCCAATGAAGGCTGTAACCATCAGCATGAAGATCATCGGCGCACGCTTCGAGCCGGACTTGCTGTCTCCCTCAGCCATGATGTGCTTGGCTTGACGCAAGCCCAAGACCACCGAAATAATTGTGATGACCAACAAACCGACCACAATTGGTGAAAAGATATAATCTATCCCTTCACCAAATCCTTTACGAAAGCGGGACTGGGCGATTTGGATGGCTTGGTTGGCATAGGTTTCAGCGGGGTTAGACAGCACGAAACCAATCAAAAACGCCGGGCGAGACCAATCAAAGCGGCGCATCAAAATACCAAGGAAGCCAATCGCAAACAGTGCGACCAAATCCATGAGGTTTTGACCCGATTGAAACGCGGCAAAGCTGATTATCATAAAGAGAAATGGGGCAAGAAGAACAAACCTGATGGTGGTCAACTTGGCGATCCCACCGGATGCAGCAATGCAAACAATTGTGCCAACGACGTTTGCAAGGGCCAGCAACCATACAATCGCGTAGGTGATATCAAGATTGTTCTTGAGCATCGCAGGGCCAACTTCGATCTGGCCAGAGCCAAGCAGCGCAATCGCGCCGATAAAAATTGCCATAGAGCCTGATCCGGGAATGCCGAACAACAACGTCGGCACCAAACCACCGCCCTCTTTGGCATTGTTTGAGCTTTCTGGCCCAATCACGCCGCGCACTTCTCCGTTTCCGAAGTTGGATTTGTCCTTTGTTGTTTGAACCGCATGACCATAAGCGATCCAATCCACAACAGAGCCCCCCAACCCCGGGATAACACCCACAACAACACCAATGATGGAGCACCGCACCGACAGCCAAATATTGGCAAACCAATCTCTAATGCCGTCGATCCAGCCCCCGCCAATCTGTGGCTCACTACTAATAGCGCGGTCTTGTCGGAGTAGCGCAATAATCTCAGGGATGGCAAAAATGCCCAAGCCCACAATGACTAGTTTCAATCCATCAGCGAGATACGGAAAATCGTATGACGACATCCGCAAATCACCAGAAGACGCACCTTCACCAATGGTGCCAATCAACATTCCAAGCCCTGCGGCGACAATACCCTTGATCGCAACACGGCCCGCCAAAATACCAACCATCGACAGTCCGAATATCGTGATCATCAACAGTTCCGGCGTGCGGAACTCCAATACAATCGGACGGGCGATCAAGATAAAGACCGTCAGAAAACTTGCCCCGACCAGCCCGCCAAAAAGTGAGGATGTGAACGCAGCCGACAACGCATGTGCAGCCTTGCCCTTGCGCGCCATAGGAAAGCCATCCAGCACCGTGGCTTGAGATGCGGAAGAGCCGGGAATGCCCATCAAGACAGAGGCAAACGTGTCTGATGTCGGGACAACAGCAACCATCCCGATCATCAACGCCAAGCCCAAAATTGGATCCATGCCAAACATGAAAGGCAGAAGAAGCGAAAGCCCCGCAATACCGCCAAGCCCGGGGAAAACCCCAATGCAAAGGCCCATCAGAACCCCTAACACGAGGTACCCCAAGACGACCGGTTGTAAAATGAGCGCCCAAGCGTCGCCGAATGCGGGCAGCGCTTCCAATATTACGTTCAAGAGAAAGCTCCCCCAAATTTCCTTGTGAAAACGCCCCGCCCACCACGGCAAGCGGGACGTTCAAGAAGGAAATTTAGTTCAGTGAAACGCCGTACTTTTCTTGCAGCCAGTTCACGATAAAGGCTTTTGCATCCGCACTCACCATGGTCGCGCTTGCTTTTGCTGTTGCAGCTGCCTCACCAGTCATTTGTGGATACTTGCCCAAGCGCTTGCTTGAAATCTCAGCGAAATCGGCGCGCGCCTTCACAGCTTCAAATGCTGCTGTGTATGTTGCCATTGCATCTGCTGATGCACCTTGGGGAAGGAAAACCATCTTTTGGGCGGGGAACCCAGCGATAAAGAACGCTTTCCACGCATCCCACTTTTCACCTGATGTTTCGCATCCATCGGTCGCGTCACACACTTCTTTGAAAGTAGGAATTTCAGGGAATGTGGGGTCCCGCACAATATTACCGGCATCATCAAGAGCGCCCCAAGTCATCATAGGCACTGCAGTACCCGCTTCAACAAGCGGTGTAACACCAGACAAATATGATGAGGACGTTTGATAATCGATGTTTGCTTCACCGCGCTCAAACATCAAACGACCATCACCGCGGCCTTTGATACCCATTACGCTTTCGACATTAAGTCCCAGCATTTCCCAAGCAAGCGTCGGCACAAGGTCAAGACGTGTCGCCCCTTGGTTGCCATAAATAAAGTCGGTGCCTTGCAGACCAGCCGCGTTCAAACCATCCATTTTCGACGCAAGCTCTGGCGGCAGATAAGCCACACCGCCGGTACCTGAAGCCAAAACAACGTTCCAGTCGGCGTAGTTATATTTCACGCGTGGATCGCCCAACAAAAATGGGAACTGTGTAGATCCTGAGGAACCGAAAATCAGTGTGCCGTCTTCATAACGCTGCTCTTGGAAAAAGTTCGCTCCTTTCGTGGAGCCAGCACCAGGCATGAATTTCACAACAACTGTTGGCTCGCCCGGAAGGGCCTCTGACAAAAGTGGTGCGTAAAAGTTAGCCCATTTGGCAGACCCGCCCGTTTCAGAGAATGGAATGATCCATTCAACAGTCTTGCCCTCAAGATTGATACCATGACCACCCGCGTTCGCTTGCAGTCCAAAAGTAGCAGCTACTGCAGCCACAAGCCCCACAGCTACGCGACGCGTAGTTTTCAAATTAAACATAAAATCCTCCCAGATTTTTTCCGCACAAACAGAGCGGTTGAAATAGAATCACTGAGGAGCCTCCACCCCCCGATTGATGTTTCATGTTTGATCTGCGAACCTTTCATGAAACTTTCATACTCAAGAGAAATTTGAATGCGTATCACACTGGTTGAAGACAACATCAGTCTTGCGAAGGGCATCACCTACCGTCTTGAAGACGCAGGCCATGCTGTGGATACGGTCCATAATGGGGATGAAGCCCAAGACTACCTCAAGGCTGACGGCGCGGATTTAGTCATTTTGGATATCAATTTACCCGGCACAGATGGCCTCGATTTATTGAGCGAAATGAGGCGCCGCGCTGATACACGGCCAGTTATTTTGTTGACCGCACGCGCTGACACGCAAGACCGCGTGCGTGGTCTTGATGCAGGCGCGGACGATTATTTGATCAAGCCATTTGAGATGGCCGAACTCGAAGCCCGCGTTCGGGCCCTACTGCGCAGGCGTGCAATCCCACAACAGCAACTAAAGGCGGTTGGGTCGCTGCACTATGATCCTAGCGCACGGCAGCTATTCGACGGGGAAACAGAATTAGGTTTACCGCGCCGCGAAATGTCCGTCTTTGAGTGCCTAATAGGGGCAGACGGGCGGTTGGTTTCCAAAAGTGCCGTTCTGGATCATGTTTACGGCGTTGGTTCGGACATCGAAGAAAAAGTAGTTGAAGTCTACATTTCACGTCTAAGGTCCCGACTTAAACCATATAGGATCCTCATAAAGGCGCGCCGTGGCTTGGGCTATGAAATGATCGAGCAACACACCCGATGATACCACGTTCGCTACGCGCTCGGCTGATCTTGATAATTTTGCCACCGCTTTTGGTGATCTCATGCATTGCGGGTGCGTGGCAGTTTCATAACACAACACTGCGCGCAGAAAGTATCTTCGATAAAGGACTGCTGTCTGCTGCGATCGCCATTTCGCGAGATGTTGCCCTGTCAGACGGTGACGCAATTAGCCCGTCAACCCGGCGGCTGCTAACCGACACTTCGGGTGGCACAATCTTTTACCACGTTTTCGCCCCAGACGGCGTGTTCGTAACAGGCTACTCTACGCCCCCCATATTGCCCAGCTTGACGGGTCAAGGCACGACGGAGCCGTTTTATTTTAACAGCGTTTATCAAGGCGAAAACGTCCGCGTTCTACGCTTTCAGGACGTGACTTTGGTCAGTGGCGTGGCGGGTGTTTTCAACATCACGGTGTGGCAAAATGCCAGTGTTCGCAGCAGCTTTGTACGAAGTGTTTTGTCCAGGTCCTTTGCAGTTATAGCGGGGCTGGTACTTAGTGTTGGTATTGTTGTCTGGTTCGGCGTGCGCCTTGGGTTAAGTCCGCTGCTTGAACTTGAACGGGCCATTGCTTTGCGCACCCCGAGCGAGCTTGAACCCATCCGCCGCCCAGTTCCAACGGAAGCCCAAGGGTTGGTAAACACATTAAACGGGCTGCTAAATCGGGTGTCGCGGCGGATAAGCTCCAAAGACGAATTCATTTCAAATGCCGCCCATCAATTGCGCAACCCTGTTGCGGGGGTCCTCGCGCTCGCAGAAGCGGTGCAGACAGCGCCAAATGCACAAATGGCGAAAAAGCGAAGCGCTGAGCTTTTGGATGCGGCCCGAGAAGCAAGTGAGCTGACCAACAAGCTGCTCTCATTTGAGCGCGCAAGCGGTACAGACATTGCTCAGTCAGGTGCCAAAGTTGACCTGCGCCAATTGCTCAAAAATACTGTTTTGGCCTTTCAAAGCCAACATTCAGAATGCCCGTTAGCTTTTAATCTGAACTTACCGCCGGAAATCGTTTTGATCAAAGCCGATGAGACTATGCTTCAAGAAGCAATATTGAACTTGTTTTCAAACTCACTCGTCCACGGTGGCCCTAAAGTCTCAAATGTTAGTGTACGCATGGACATAGCGGGCCAAATGGTCACAGTCATAATTTCTGATAATGGCGTGGGAATTCCACCTGATCGACACTTGGAGGCGCTAAGCCGATTTTCCCAAGCAGGTGGCGGCCCAGGCAGCGGTCTTGGCCTCGCCATTGCTGCTAGAGTGCTCAAAAATCACCAAGGTGAATTAGATATTCAGGACACAGCTGACGGCGCATCAATTCGATTGAGCCTTCCGATCACCCAACCTTAATACATGTGGGAGTGTGGTCTGGCCTAAGGCATTCTGCCTCTAGCAAACCCGCCACCAAGCCCACTCGCACACACTTACGCGCGTGCCACAGGCTGTTTTTCAGAGCAAGTATTGACCAGAAGCCCATTACCAGTGCGGATAATTAAGGGGGGGGTAAAAAATTAACAATCAATCACCTTATTGATAATAAAATCATTTTTGGATTAGGCGGCGCCCAAAACGAGCTCGAACCGCAGACATACTGATTACAAACCTGCCTTCGCCCCCAAACACACACTTCCGTAGACTTGTTGGTACGCCCTGCCGTAGTGTTGCTGTGAGGAGCGGGACATGCGGCAGCTGCGCGATGACACACATCTGATACTCGACGGCGAGGTGCGCGTGT
>JAHEEK010000015.1:0-57054 GCA_024640765.1 Thalassobium sp.
GCATGGGGGCCACCCTACGCGCAAACAACAGATGGTGAGCAAGATCTTAGTGCCTATTTCATGGCTGCCAACCGCAACAAGTATTCTGTAGCTGCGGATCTGAGTAGCTCCGAGGGGCAGCAACTTATTACGGCAATCGCATCGCAGGCCGACGTTGTGATCGAGAACTATAAGCCTGGAGGCCTTAAGAAATACGGCCTCGATTTTGCGACACTTACAAAGCGCCATCCACGCCTTGTGTACTGCTCGATTTCAGGTTTTGGGCAGACCGGCCCAAATTGCGGTCAGCCGGGCTATGATCTGATGGCGCAGGGCTATGGCGGGATAATGTCACTGACAGGTGAACCCGATGGTACGCCGATGAAAGTTGGTGTTGGCATTACTGATGTGATGTGCGGGATGTATGCGACTATTGGTGTTTTGGCGGCATTGCGACATCGCGATGCAACAGGCGAAGGACAGCATATCGATTTGTCGTTGGTAGACAGCCAGATGGCATGGCTGATCAATGAGGGGACTAACTTTTTGGCCTCTGGTGATCTGCCTCAACGTCGCGGTAACGCGCATCCAAATATTGTCCCTTACGACGTTTTTCCGTGCGCAGATGGCCATGTGATTTTGGCTGTTGGAAATGATGGGCAGTTTGGACGGTTTTGCTCTGCTGTTGGGTTGGATGAATTAAGCGGTGATGTGCGTTTTGTGATGAATTCGCTGCGCATTGAAAATCGTGTCGCGCTGACGGCTGCAATTCAGGCGCGTTTTCAGGCCCTAACTATGGACGATATTCTTTCGCGGCTGCGCGAGGTAAAAGTGCCGGCAGGGCCTATTCATACTGTCGGCCAAGCCCTTTCGACGGATCAGGCACACGCGCGCGGTGCTGTGGTGGCTATGACCCAAGAAGATACGACCCAAGGCGAAGTTCACCTTCTTGGGAATCCACTAAAATTTTCTAAGACACCTGTAACATATCGCCGCCCACCTCCGCGGTTTGGCCAAGATACAGATCAGATCGAGCGTAGGTTCGGACAAAATCCCCCCACAGAGCCGCACTCCCCCGATTAATGTACGACACAAATCACGCTTTCGTAATGCTGCGTGGTGGGACTGTTGTTGATGCAGGTGCAGTCCGCGCAATTCGCGAGCCAAACGCGGCTTAAGCTAGAAATACCATCACTGCCGCTGCTGCCGCGAGTGCAACAAGACCACCGGTAGATGCCCATAACAGCGGGCCAAAGTAAGTGCGCTTTCTTTCGCCCTCACCGCTCTCTGAGTTTGTCTGCGCAATTAGCGCGGCCTCAGCGAGTTGCGGTAGCTTGGGGCCAAAGCGGGCAAGAACACGTGCCGTCTTGAATAAATCGCGGGCAAGCGCCTTGGGTCCAATGCTTTGCTTGATGTAATCTTCAACAATCGGTTGAGATACTTGCCAAATATTGATGTGAGGGTTCAGCGTCCGTGCGACCCCCTCCACAACGACCATAGTGCGCTGCAGCAGAATCAGCTCGGTTCGTGTTTCCATTCCAAAGCGCTCTGTTACCTCAAACAGGTAGTTGAGAAGTCGACCCATCGATATTCGCGTAGCGTCCATCCCGGAAATGGGTTCACCAACTGCACGCAACGCCTGTGCAAACTCGTCAATGTCTCTGTCAGCAGGAACATACCCCGCCTCAAAATGTACCTCAGCGACCCTCCGATAATCTTTGCGGATAAAGCCGAATAAAATCTCGGCATAAACGCGGCGGGTATATTCATCGATACGACCCATAATGCCGAAGTCATACGCAACGATCTCACCCTCGGCGTTAATCTTCAGGTTGCCTTGATGCATATCCGCGTGAAAATACCCATCACGCAAAGCATGTTGCAAAAAGAGTTGTAACACCCGCTCACCTAAGGCGTGGCGGTCATGGCCGGCCGCGTCAATAGCGTCCACATCGCCGGCCGGAATGCCGTCAACCCAGCCAAGGGTCATGACGCGGCGGGACGAATGCTCCCATTTGACCTGCGGAACTGTAAAGCCCTGATCGTTTTTTGTGGTTGCCGCAAACTCTCCTGCGGCACTGCTTTCAAGACGAAAATCGAGCTCTCCGCGGACGACCCCTTCAAAGTGTTCTATGACTTCACGGGGGCGCAGCCTGCGCGCACCAGGTGCAAAAATTTCCACCATACGGGCGGCAAAATAGAATGCATCAATGTCTTTGCCGAAACGTTTTTCAATACCCGGACGGAGAACTTTGACCGCAACGGCTTCGCCGGTTTCTGCCAGATGCGCTTTGTGCACTTGAGCAATAGAAGCGGCCGCGACAGGTTCCGAAAATGTTGAGAAAACCTCTTCAACGGGGCGCTCAAGCTCTGTTCGAACCATCGCCTTCGCTTGCTCAATTGAGAACGGTGGCAGCTTGTCTTGCAGCACCCGCAGTTGGATTGCCAACTCATCGCCCACCACGTCGGGGCGTGTAGAAAGCACCTGTCCAAACTTGATATACGCCGGCCCAAGAGCAACTAGGGCGCGTACCGCCGACGGCATTTCAGGATCGCCTTTAAGACCCAGCCATTTGAACGGCCAGCCCAGCAATTTAGCCACAATACGCAGTGAGGCAGGGGCTTGAAATGCATCAAGAACAACGTTCATCCCGCCGGTGCGTTCCAGCGTGGCACCCATGCGGATGAGGCGAATAATGTTGTGAGGCCCGCGCATTTTAAATCTTCCACCCAGAGTGGAGAGCCGCGATGCCAAGGCTTAGATTTCGGTAACTTGCGTTCTCAAAGCCTGCTGCCTTGACCATCGATAAGAAGGTTTCCTGATTGGGGAATTGTCGGATTGATTCTACAAGGTATTGGTAGCTGTCCGCATCATTAGCAATCAGTTTGCCCATGCGCGGGATGACGTTGAACGAATACAAGTCATACGCTTTTTGCATCATCGGGTTGGGGAGCTGGCTAAATTCTAAAACCATAAGGCGACCACCGGGTTTTAGGACCCGATAGGCTTCATTTAGCGCCTCTTGTGGGCGGGTGACGTTTCGGATGCCGAAGCTGATTGTGTAGACATCAAAGGTGTTATCTTTGAAGGGAAGCGCCATTGCGTCCCCGACAGCCCAATCCAACTGCGTGGCCATGTCGTTAGCTTCAGCGCGCTGCCGCCCTTCGACCAGCATAGATTCGGTAATATCAAGAACTGTCGCGTGCCCACTGCCTGCGCGCCCTAAAAATTTGAACGAGATATCACCAGTACCACCAGCAACATCCAAAAGTCGTTGTCCTGCGCGCGGTGCAAGCCAATCCATCATCGCATCTTTCCAGACGCGGTGAATTCCAACGCTCATCACGTCGTTCATGATGTCGTATTTACTCGCAACATTCGTAAAGACGCCCTGAACGCGGCCAGCCTTCTCGCCCTCTGGGACAGTCTCAAAGCCAAAATGCGTTGTTTTTTCAGTATTGTCGGCCATGGGGCTTGTCTTTTCCTTGCTGCGGCACTTGTTCTTATAGGCTGCTATTTGGTGGTTACAATGCGTCCACCTGTCAGGGAGATGGAGTGAAATGCCAGAATTACCAGAAGTCGAAACCGTTCGTCGCGGATTATTGCCGGCAATGGAGGGTGTGAAGATTGCGGATGCGGCAGTAAATCGTCCAAATCTTCGCTGGACGTTGCCTGAAAACATGGCGGATCGGCTAACGGGTGCCACAGTTACTGCGCTGCGGCGCCGGTCAAAATATATTCTGGCGGACCTCGATAGCGGTGAGACACTTATTATTCATCTCGGTATGTCTGGTCGTATGTTGATCAGCGGTGTCGCGGTGGGTGAATTTGTTCATGAGCATCCCGCGCCGCAAAAGCATGACCATATCGTCCTTAATATGGCAAACGGGGCACGCGTTACTTTTAACGATGCGCGCCGTTTTGGGCACATGGATCTGGGTGATACTGCGACCCTTGAAGATCACTGGTTGGTGTCATCAATCGGACCTGAACCATTTGGTAACGCCTTCAACGAATCCTATTTGGTACAAGCCATCAAGAATCGTGCATCGCCTATTAAAACAGTGCTTCTTGATCAGCGTGTCGTTGCAGGTTTGGGCAACATTTACGTTTGCGAAGTGCTCCACCGCGCAAAAATTTCACCCACACGCAGGGCCTCCAATCTATCTAAAAAGCGGATCGAAAGCTTAGTTCCGATTATTCGTGATGTGTTGAGAGAAGCAATCGAGGCGGGCGGATCATCCCTGCGCGATTACCGGCAAGCCGATGGAGAGCTTGGATATTTTCAGCATACGTTCCGTGCATATGGACGCGAAGATGCGCCCTGTGTGACCGAGGAGTGCACAGGAAAAATCATTCGCATCGTTCAATCTGGACGCTCATCGTTCTATTGCCCGAAATGTCAAAGATAGCTTGATCGAGGCTGGTTAAGGTTTTAGCGGTTACAATTCGGGAAACAGTGGGGCTTATAATTTCATGGCTTATGAGACGATCAACGTCACGATCGAAGATCGAATTGCATTAATCAAGCTTGATCGCCCTGAGGCGATGAATGCGCTAAATGGTCAATTGCTACGTGAATTAGCCGCTGCTGTGGCGCTTGCCGATAGCAATGAGAAGGTGCGCTGCATCGTTCTGACGGGTTCCGACAAAGCATTTGCGGCTGGCGCTGACATCACTGAAATGGCCGATAAGTCCTTTGTTGATATGTACGTCAGTAACTTTTTCGGACCTGAAATCCAGCAATTTTTGCAAGTTCGCAAACCGATCATCGCTGCTGTCGCGGGCTACTGTTTAGGGGGAGGCTGTGAACTGGCTATGATGTGCGACTTCATTATTGCTGCTGATACCGCAAAGTTTGGTCAGCCCGAAATCAACCTTGGTGTCGTTGCAGGTATTGGCGGTACGCAGCGTTTGACGCGGTTGGTGGGGCGATCAAAATCGATGGATATGCATCTCACAGGGCGCTTTATGGATGCTGAAGAAGCTCTCGTTTCCGGGCTTGTTAGCCGTAAGGTCCCAGTCAAAAAGCTTCTTGATGAGGCGCTAAACATAGCAGGTAAGATTGCTGATAAATCCCAACTGGCCGTTACATCAGCCAAGCAAGCGGTTCATGCTGCTGATGAAATGTCGTTGTCTGCTGGCTGCGCACATGAGCGGGCTCTGTTTCAGGCTTTGTTTTCGACTGAAGATCAAAAAGAAGGAATGCAGGCGTTTATTGAAAAGCGCGAAGCCCAGTTCCGAGACAAATAGAATGATAACCCTGTTGACTTGAAGGCGACTCGGTCCTAAAGAGCGGCTTCTAGTTTTAACCGAACCCTTGAAGGGAACGAAGATCCATGGCCAATACGCCACAAGCAAAAAAACGCGCCCGTCAAAACGAACGTCGCGCAGCCGTAAACAAAGCACGCCGTACGAACATCCGTACCTTCTTGCGTCGTGTTGAAGAAGCAATCGCTTCTGGCGACCAGACAGCAGCGGCAGAAGCGCTTAAAGTTGCTCAGCCAAAGCTGATGCGCGGTGTGACCAAAGGCATCTTCCATAAGAATACTGTGGCACGTAAGGTATCCCGCTTGAACGCACGCGTAAAAGCGATTGCCTAAGCGTTGTACATATTCTGATTTGAAAGGCGTCCTTCTGGGCGCCTTTTTTGTTTTTAAATATCGAATATGATCGCGCGGTAGATTCTTTTTCGAATTACGTGCTGTCAATATTAAAGGCTTATTGAAAGTACTGGTTTTCGAGCGCTACTACTAGTACAGCGATTCACTGTCTGGGGGGACGGCGCATCTGACAATTACCCGACGTTGCCTGATTGGCGGCTAATTGAGGTGTCAGTAGTGTAGAAAAAGTAGAGCTTGCTTTGCTTTGCCACATACGTCGTATGTGCGTGTCCTTCATCAACCGAAACGCAGTTAGGCAGGCCGCGAGGACTTAGTTCTCGCGTAGGGCGTAGCTTTGTTTTGATGGTAGTTGCGGTGTGAGCGCTTGTGGGAGGCGCTTGCTTGAAAAATGAAGGGGCAGAATGGAATGACGAAGCAAACGTGGGGTATGGCGCAAGAAGCGCTGGCGCAGACTGTCGGTCAAAATAATTACAAGACCTGGATCGAGCCGATCGGTTTTGCCGGTTTTGATGATGGCGTTGCTGCCCTCACTGTTCCAACTGCTTTTATGGGTAATTATGTCCAATCCAATTATGCGGATGCCATTCTGTACCAACTCAATATGAACGGCTTACAGGCCGACCGTTTGAATTTTCAGGTTAGTCGTAGTGCGCCTCGCGCCAGTTCTGTCGCCGCACCCGCAGCCCGCCTGGTTGCTGCAACACCAAAAATGGATATGCAGGGCAACCCGCTCAATTCCCAATTTACTTTTGATACCTTTGTTGTGGGCAAGCCGAATGAGTTGGCTCATGCTGCTGCGCACCGTGTCGCTGAGGGTGGCGATGTTACGTTTAATCCGTTGTTTTTGTACGGTGGTGTAGGTTTGGGCAAAACCCACTTGATGCATGCGATCGCGCATGAGCTACAAATCCGCCAGCCTGAAAAGCGTGTGCTGTATTTATCAGCCGATCAATTCATGTACCGCTTTATCCAAGCAATCCGCAGCCGGAAGACGATGGACTTTAAGGCGATGCTGCATTCCGTTGATATCTTGATGATTGACGATGTGCAGTTCATTGCTGGTAAAGAAAGTACACAAGAAGAGTTCTTTCATACCTTCAACGCGCTGATTAGCGCAAACAAGCAGATCATTATTTCTGCAGACCGCGCGCCAGGTGAAATCAAAGACCTTGAGGAGCGTATCAAATCCCGCCTTCAGTCAGGTTTGATCGTGGACTTACATCCAACAAACTTCGAGTTGCGCCTTGGTATTTTGCAATCAAAAGCCGAGATGTATGGCGCTTCATACCCTGACGTTAAAATCAATGACGACGTTCTAGAGTTTTTGGCTCACCGTATATCGAAGAACGTTCGCGTTCTTGAGGGGGCGCTGACACGTTTGTTCGCCTTCGCGCACCTCGTAGGCCGTCCCGTTGATCTTGAATTGGTGCAAGAGTGTCTGACCGATACCCTTCGTGAAAGTGACCGCAAGGTAAGCATCGAGGAAATCCAGCGCGTGGTTTGTGATCACTATAATCTTCGCCAATCTGATTTGGTGGGGCCGAAGCGCTTGCGTGCTTTTGCGCGGCCTCGTCAGGTGGCGATGTTTTTGGCCAAAACCATGACACAGCGCTCGTTGCCTGAAATCGGTCGTAAGTTTGGCGGGCGTGACCACACAACAGTGATGCACGGGGTCAAGAAAATCACCGAGCTTTGTCAGATTGATAGCCATATTGCTGATGATCTGGAAATGCTGCGCCGTACTCTGGAAGCATAGCAGAAAAGCACTTGCTGCGAGACTGTTATGAGGTAATCTGCCCGTCCCAGCGCCGTGCTTAGTACGGTCAGAATTGGCGGCAGGAGTGAGTCGATGAAACTCAGCATTGAACGGGCCACGCTTTTGAAAGCAGTGAGCCAAGCGCAATCGGTTGTTGAGCGGCGCAATACAATTCCAATCCTTGCGAATGTTTTGATCGAGGCTGAAGGAAACAGCGTTTCTTTCCGTGCGACCGATCTTGATATCGAGGTTGTTGATAAAGCGGATGCCATGGTTGAGCGCGCTGGTGCGACGACTGTGTCTGCCGTGACACTACATGAAATCGTCCGCAAATTGCCGGACGGTGCCATGGTTACTTTGACAGATGACAGTGCCGCTGGCCGATTGACCGTTGAAGCTGGACGCTCCAATTTTAATCTCGCGACCCTGCCGAAAGAAGACTTTCCGGTCATGGCGTCATCTGAGTATCAAACGAATTTCGGCGCTCCGTCACCGATGCTGCGCCGTTTGTTTGATAAATCAAAGTTCGCGATCAGCACCGAAGAAACACGATATTATTTGAACGGCGTTTACCTGCATATCGCAGACAGTGATGGGGGCCATGTGCTGCGTGCAGTCGCAACTGACGGTCACCGCCTGGCGCGAATTGATGCGGATATGCCGGAGGGCGCGTCTGGCATGGCTGGCGTCATCGTGCCGCGCAAAACTGTTAACGAATTGCGTAAACTTCTGGATGATGATGAAGTTCAGATCGCCGTGTCTGTCTCGGAGACAAAAATCCGGTTTGCGACACCTGCGATTACGCTGACATCCAAAGTTATTGACGGTACGTTCCCTGATTATACGCGCGTTATCCCACAGGGAAATACGCGCAAGATGGAAGTCGACGCGGCGGACTTTGCAAAGGCTGTCGACCGTGTCGCAACTGTATCCTCTGAGCGCAGCCGTGCTGTGAAACTTCAGCTTGATGAAGACCGTTTGGTTCTATCAGTGAACGCTCCCGATGCGGGTGCGGCCGAAGAAGAGCTCGCTGTTGCATATGGGGATGAGCGTCTTGAGATTGGCTTCAACGCGAAATATCTGCTTGAAATCGCCAGTCAGGTAGACCGCGAAAATGCTGTCTTCTTGTTCAATTCAGCGGGTGATCCCACGCTGATGCGCGAAGGCAATGACCAATCGGCGATTTACGTCGTCATGCCGATGCGCGTGTGAGTGGACTTCATCTTTCACGCCTGAGCCTGTCCCATTTTAGATCGCACAAACGCGCTGTCGTTGAGTGTGATGCGCGGCCTGTGGCAATTTTTGGCGCAAACGGTGCTGGAAAAACAAACCTGATTGAAGCGGTAAGCTTGCTGTCGCCAGGGCGTGGTTTGCGCCGGGCATCTGCCGAAGCCATGACCCGCCGTCCAGAGGCATTGGGCTGGAAGGTGTCGGGTGAACTATCTGCTTCCGGTCAAAGTTATGAAGTAGAGACGTGGTCAAAAGATCATGCTGCCCGCCAAGTTAAAATCGATGGTAAAGCGTCTACCCAGATAGCGCTTGGACAGATTGCACGGGTCTTGTGGTTGATCCCAGCGATGGACCGTCTTTGGATTGAGGGCGCAGATGGGCGCCGTCGTTTTCTGGACCGCATGGCCATGAGCTTCCACCCGACCCATGCGGAAGCAACCCTGTCATATGAAAAAGCTATGCGCGAGCGGAACCGCCTTCTGAAGGACATGGTGCAGGACCCTCATTGGTACCGCGCGCTTGAACTGCAAATGGCGGATAGCGGCATGGTCATTATGCGCAATCGGCGTGATGCGGTTATGAAGCTGACGGCTGCACAGGAAGCGGCACAGACAAGTTTTCCGACAGCGACGTTGTCGTTGCTGGAGGTTGAGGGCGAGCCGATCGGCGACGAGGGTGACTTGTTGCAGGCATTGCAAGATAGCCGTTCACAAGATTTACGGGCAGGCCGCACGCTGGTGGGTCCTCATCGCAGCGATCTTGATGCTGTTTATGCGGCCAAAGACGTTCCTGCGCGAGATTGTTCTACAGGCGAGCAGAAAGCGTTGCTGATCTCGCTGTTCTTAGCAAATGCGCGGGCGCTTATTGCAGATGTTGGTGCGCCGCCTCTACTGTTGTTGGACGAAGTAGCGGCACACCTTGATGCAGGACGTCGCGCGGCGCTTTATGATGAAATTACTGCCTTGGGTGCGCAGGCGTGGATGACGGGGACAGAACCTCATTTGTTTGATGCATTGGGTCAGCGGGCCAAGTACCTTGAAGTTGACGCGGATACAGTTCGCGAAGCGAGCGTTTAGTAATGGATTGGGTGCAGTGCAGGCAAATAGAGTTACATTAATCACTTTAGGTGTCGCTGATTTGGCTGTGTCGAAAGCTTTCTATGCGGCGCTTGGTTGGGTTTTGGAAGAGGCGACGGATGATGTGGCCTTCTACGATATCGGTGGTGCTAAGTTCGGGCTCTATAGTCTTGGTAAAATGGCTGAAGATCTTGATTTGAGCATCGAAGATTTGGGGCGCGGTGCGTCAAATCTGTCTCAAAACTACCCAACCGAGGCCGAAGTCGATGCGGCGTATGACTTGGCATTAAGCGCAGGCGCCAAACCCGTGAAGAAACCAGCAGCTATCTTTTGGGGTGGCTATTCTGGGGCGTTTGCTGATCCAGATGGCCATATTTGGGAAGTTGCGTGTAATCCGTTTTGGCCGCTGAACGACGAAGGACGCATTGCATGACCATCGATTTGGCGGGCGCGCTTCTTTATGCAGGCTCGTTGCTTGTCTTGTTCATGACGCCTGGACCTGTTTGGGTTGCTTTGATTGCCCGTGGGTTATCCGGTGGATTCCAGTCCGCTTGGCCGCTCGCCCTTGGTGTGGCTTTGGGTGACTTTCTGTGGCCAATCGTGGCCATTTTCGGCGTGTCCGTCTTTGTCACTCAGTTTGAGGAATTTATGATCGGCCTGCGATATGCGGCTTCGATCATATTTTTCGTTATGGGATACTCGCTGATCCGTAATTCTGACCGCGCCCTTGGCTCAGACAGTAGGTTAACTCGACCCGGCATGATGGCGGGGTTTGTGGCGGGTATTGCGGTGATCATCGGTAATCCCAAGGCGATTTTGTTCTATGTTGGCGTCTTGCCGGGGTTCTTTGATCTGACGCAGGTAACGTGGCGCGATGCGTTGGTGATTTGTACGTTGTCGTTTGTTGTTCCGCTGGCCGGCAACATGATTTTGGCCGTATTTGTCGAGCGGATCCGCCCTGTTTTGACCTCCAAAACAGGCCTAAAGCGGATCAATCTGACCAGTGGAGTATTGCTGATTTTGGTTGGGTTGGTCATTCCGTTTACCTGACGCAAAATATAGCGGTGAGGCGTGACAATCAGCGCTAAACCTCGTATAAAAGCGTGAAAATACGAGGTTACAACCGCATGTCCGACACGCCAGTCACGCCGCAAGAATACGGCGCCGATTCCATTAAAGTTCTCAAGGGGTTAGAGGCTGTTCGTAAGCGCCCTGGAATGTATATCGGTGATACCGATGACGGTTCTGGTTTACACCACATGGTTTACGAAGTCGTTGATAACGGCATTGACGAGGCGCTGGCCGGTCATGCGGATTATGTCACGGTTACAATTCACGGTGACTCGAGCATTTCAGTGCGTGACAACGGGCGCGGTATTCCTGTTGGAATGCACGAAGAAGAAGGCGTTTCTGCAGCAGAAGTCATCATGACACAGCTTCACGCAGGCGGTAAGTTTGACAGTAATTCTTACAAGGTTTCTGGCGGCCTTCACGGTGTTGGTGTTTCAGTTGTAAACGCGTTGTCGGACTGGCTCGAGTTGCGCGTTTGGCGTGATGGGTCCGAGCACATCGCGCGGTTTGAGCGCGGCGATACAGTCAAACATCTTGAGCGTGTCGGCCCCTCTGACGAAACAGGTACTGAGGTGCGTTTTCTTTCGTCTCTAGAGACGTTCAGCAATCTTGATTACAGTTTTGAAACCCTTGAAAAGCGTTTGCGCGAACTGGCGTTTTTGAACTCAGGCGTGCGGATCATCTTGGTTGATGAGCGTCCTGCAGAAGAATTGAAGAGTGAGTTGTTTTACGACGGTGGTGTGAAGGAATTCGTTAAGTATTTGGATCGCTCAAAGTCTTCTGTGATGGATACGCCCATCTACGTTAAGGGTGAAAAAGACGACATCGGCGTTGAAGTCGCGATGTGGTGGAACGACAGCTATCATGAGAATGTGCTGCCATTCACCAACAACATTCCGCAGCGCGATGGTGGCACTCATATGGCGGGTTTCCGTAGTGCGTTGACGCGGACCATTCAAAAATATGCCCAAGATACAGGCATCGCCAAACGTGAAAAGGTGAACTTTACGGGTGATGATGCCCGTGAAGGGCTGACATGCGTCTTGTCGGTAAAAGTGCCCGATCCGAAATTCTCTAGCCAAACCAAAGACAAACTTGTGTCGTCCGAGGTGCGCCCTGCAGTTGAAAGTCTTGTGGGAGAGAAACTTCTTGAGTGGTTTGGCGAAAACCCCAATGAGGCCAAGATTGTTGTCGGAAAAATTATTGAGGCGGCAATGGCGCGCGAGGCTGCGCGCAAAGCCCGTGAACTGACGCGTCGCAAGACGGCCATGGATGTAAACTTCCTTGCGGGTAAACTGAAAGACTGTTCAGAAAAAGACCCGTCAAAAACTGAAGTTTTCCTTGTCGAGGGCGACTCTGCGGGGGGCTCAGCACAAACTGGTCGTGACCGTCTGACGCAGGCGATTTTGCCCCTGAAAGGTAAGATTTTGAACGTCGAGCGCGCGCGTTTTGATCGCATGCTTGGAAGCCAAGAGATTGGTAACCTTGTGATGGCGCTTGGTACGGGCATTGGCCGTGACGAGTTCAACATTGAAAAGCTGCGCTACCACAAAATCGTTATCATGACCGATGCGGACGTCGATGGTGCCCACATTCGGACGCTTTTGTTGACGTTCTTCTTCCGTCAAATGCCTGAGTTGATCGAAAAAGGTTACCTCTATATTGCGCAGCCACCGCTATACAAAGTGGCACGCGGTAAGTCGGAAGTTTACCTAAAAGACCAAGCGGCGATGGATGATTACCTCATTGATCAAGGGATCGATGGTGCTGTTTTGCAGTTGCAATCGGGTGAAGAGATTTCAGGTCAAGATTTGCGCCGTGTCGTTGAAGATGCGCGTCAAATGCGCCGAGTGTTGGAGGCATTCCCAACCCATTATCCCCGTCATATTCTTGAACAAGCTGCGATTGCTGGTGCGTTTGTGCCGGGTGTATTGGATGCTGATTTGCAGGGCGTTGCGGACAAAGTTGCAGAGCGCTTGAACCTCATTGCACTTGAGTATGAGCGTGGCTGGACTGGCCGGCCAACTCAAGACAAAGGCATGCGTTTGACGCGAATTCTGCGCGGTGTTGAGGAGGCGCGTGTTCTGGACGGGCCTATGCTCCGCAGCGGTGAATCGCGTCGGACCGGCACGATGACTGAGGCGCTTCAAGAAGTATATAGCCTGCCTGCCAAGTTGTATCGCAAAGATCGTACCGTACCAATTTATGGTCCGCTTGATCTGTTGGCTGCTGTCCTTGAAGAGGGCGAAAAAGGTCTGTCGCTGCAGCGTTACAAAGGTCTAGGGGAGATGAACCCTGATCAGCTTTGGGAGACGACTCTGGATCCTGATGCGCGGACCCTGTTGCAAGTCAAAATTGAAGACGTGGCAGATGCAGATGACATCTTTACAAAGCTGATGGGGGACGTCGTTGAGCCGCGTCGCGACTTTATTCAGAACAACGCGTTGTCGGTTGAAAACCTCGATTTTTAAATTTTCCGGCCGGCTACTTTAGAGTTCTGATATCCCAATTAAGATGTAAAAAATTACTTTGATTAAGTTAAAATCTTTGAATTTTTCTCTTAAAATATTGTAATTAAAGGATCATAATCAGACTAACGGGCTAACTCTTCAAACAGTTTAATTTTCAATCATTACTCCATAAGATTTGAGCTCGTTAAGGGCGGCTTCTGGTAAAAAATCTGAGCTAAATTCAAGTAAAATGGTGGTGGCAACGAAGATGTCGTTTTTAAATTTACCGCTGATAACGGCTGGAATCCCGGGTCCGAAGAGTTCAGGCAGATAACTATCGTAAATTACCGTAACGCTATTTGATCGGTCCAATAATTTGAACTCGTAACCGATATCGCTGTTGTCCGAGCTTTTTATGCTGTTGACGATACCGAAGATGTTCAAATTTTGGTCATATTTAGAAGAAAATTCAATAGCTTCGCCTGGGAAAAGAAAGTACCGAGGATTGGCGAACGCCGATAACGTGAGACAATATAAAAATATAATTGAATAACGAAATATTTTCATAATGTCCTAGTTCTCCATTAGCGCTTAAACAGTGGGTTAGAAATTTGTATATTTTGTCCTAAAATACCGTTGAAGCTTGCTTGAGGCAGAGATGATACACAACAAAAAATCACTCCAGAAAAAGTATTTTTTCTAATTTTTGGCTTGCAGTTATAAGTACTTCTCTAGTCTCAATCATGGACGAAAGGTTCAGTCGTTGGGTTGGGCCATGATAAGCTAACCCCGCGACAAATCGATTTTCAACGTCGAAAATCGGTACAGCAATTGCTAACAAACCGGGCATGAATTCTTCTCTATCTAGGGCGTAGCCGTTGGCGCTTATCTCGCTTAGTTCATCTATGAGTACGGCTTTATCGGTTAGAGTATTCACCGTCATTGCAGTAAGGTTAAGGCTTTCGACAAGAGCTAATTGATGCCTCTTCGGGAGACTGGCTAAAAAACACTTGCCGCTAGCTGTGCAGTGGAAAGGAACGCTAGAGCCAATTGGCTGCTGAATTCGAAAAGCCCAATCTGTCTCTACGCGATCCAGGTAGTTCATTCCGTCTGCCCCCGGAACAGCGTAGTTTACGGTTTCACCAATTTGCTCGTTGACTCCCAATAAAATTTGATGGCGAGCGATATAATCCCGAGAACTGTGCAAAAGGCCTGCGCCCATGATCCGCAATCGCCTCGCAATCTGGTATTTCTTGCTCATGTCTTTTCTGTTGATAAAGCCATTTTGCTCCAATGTTGCGCAAAGTCGATGAACCGTTTGTTTGGGTAAGTCCAATTTGGCGTTGATTTCTGTTGCGGTCATAGCGCTCTCGCTGCTCCCTAAAACTTCAAGGATTTTCAGGGTTCTAAGATTTGTGGGGATACGCTGGGATTTCGTCATTTCTTCGCCTTGAAAATCAACAAATTCAAAAAAATTGATGCAATTAAAAATAATAGGTGTAACGTGAAGGGAAATAGAGACTAAAAGTCTCATTTTTTGATACTAAGGTGTAACTAATCAGATGTCTACTGAATTTGATTATATAATCGTGGGCGCTGGCTCCGCAGGATGTGCGCTCGCCAACAGGCTGTCGGATGATGGGCGTTATTCAGTTGCGTTGGTCGAAGCTGGATCAATGGATCGGAATCCCTGGATCCATATACCTGTTGGATACTTTCGAACCATGGGTAATTCAAAGACCGACTGGTGCTACAAAACGGAGGCGGACGCAGGTATTGCAGGGCGCTCAATTTCGTGGCCTCGCGGTAGAGTGCTAGGTGGCTCCAGTTCTATAAACGGTTTGTTATATGTGAGAGGTCAGAGGCAAGACTACGATCACTGGGCTCAGTTAGGTTGTAATGGCTGGAGTTGGGAGCAAGTCGGGCCTCTATTCAAGCGTGCTGAAACTTGGAATGGAGACCATGTTGATGATGACAGGGGCACCGACGGCCCGCTTTCCGTGCAAAAATCGCGACTGACACGTCCAGTTGTTGATAAATGGTTGGATGCGGCAGTTAATGCCGGATACAAACGTAATCCCGATTATAATGGGCGTGAACAAGAAGGGGTTGGTTACTTTCAGTTGACGATGAAGAAGGGGCGAAGATGCTCTTCAGCGGCTGCATATCTCAGGCCTATTCGCACGAGAAAAAACCTGCATATAATCACTGATACTCAAACGGAAAAAGTCATCGTTGAACGTGGTGAGGCGGTAGGCATCCGTGTCAAGCGTCATGGATTGATGGAGGATTTTTTTTCCCGCAAAGAGGTAATCTTAAGCGCTGGTGCCATTGGTTCACCGCAAATTCTTATGCTTTCCGGGATCGGTGACCCCGATGAACTTATGAAGCATGGGATTGAAACTAACATAAAAATTAAAGCCGTCGGCAAAAACCTTCAAGATCACTTGCAGGCGAGGCCAGTATATAAAACCAATCTTAGCACGATAAACGTAGAAGCTAATAATATCTTCAAACAAGGCATCATGGCGATGCAATATGCTTTGTCTCAGCGTGGTCCAATGACAATGGCGGCTAGCCTTGGAACGGCGTTCTTGAAAACAGATCCAAGACTAGAAACACCTGACATACAATTTCATATTCAACCTTGGAGCGCTGATAAACCAGCAGATGGGCCCCATCGGTTCTCTGCTTTCACTGCTTCAGTCTTACAACTGCGGCCTGAAAGTACCGGACATTTGTCGTTGAAGTCCGCGAATATGGACGATCACCCACTCATTTATCCAAATTACTTGGCGACAAACAACGACTGCCAAACAATTGTAAAAGGGATCCAAATAGCTCGAACGATTGCCCAAAGTCAGCCGATTAAAGACCATATTACAGAAGAATATGCGCCGGGAGCTGGTGTTGCTTTTGATGATCACGAAGCCACGTTGGCGTGGGCGCGAGAAACGGCAGTTACCATCTACCACCCAACTGGAACTTGCAAAATGGGCATTGATGATTTTTCTGTGGTGGATCCGAAGCTAAAGGTAAGAGGAATAAATCGCCTTCGTGTCGCGGATGCTTCGATTATGCCTACCATTGTCAGTGGCAACACAAATGCACCTTGCATAATGATTGGCGAACGAGCTGCTGAACTCATACTAGAGGATGCAAAGCTTTGATGCTTATCGATCTTACTTGCTCTTAGAAAATTTCGACGAGTAAGTAATCTACACCCTCTGTTGTGAAGCCTTCAACTCAGAGTGGTCATTAACAATAAGAGGGCTTGAACTAACGGGAGGAACCAAATGTTCAATATTAAATACGTAGCTGCTGGTGCTACTGCAATTGCGCTAATGGCGTCGTCAGCGATGGCGGAAAAAGTCTTGCGGATCCAATCTGTACTTGCAACGTCATCTGACGAAGTGACTATGCTGGCTGACTTCGGCAAAGATGTCGAAGCATTGACCGGTGGATCGCTTACTGTAGAAATACTTCCGGCTGGTGCCGTTGTTGGTCCGCGAGACATCATGGACGCAGTAGACGCTGGTCTTGTTGAAGGCGGCTTTGCTTGGACCCATTACTGGGGCGGCAAGCACGTAGCGGCTAACTTGTTTGGTGCACCAGTCGCTGGTGCAGGCGTTGGCATGGATAACATCGCGTTCTTAAGTTGGTTCCAATATGGTGGTGGCAAGGAATTGTACGATCGCCTTTGGGACGAGATGGGTGTGAACGTCAAAGGCTTCATGTTGCAGCCAGTTGGTCCTGAGGCCCTGGGTTGGTTCCCTGAGCCAATCGAATCTATGGATGACTTCCGTCAGATGCGCTTCCGAGCTCCTCCAGGCATGGTTGGTGCAGCTTACGCGGATATTGGTGTTCCTGCAGTAGCGATGGGCGGTGGAGACATTCTACCCGCACTCGAAAAAGGGACTATTGATGCGGCCGAATGGTGTTGCCCGAAGCCAGATAGTGTATTTGGCTTTCAGAAGGTATTGAAGCACTACTACCTGCAGGGTCTCCACCAGGTCGTTGTAAACGCTGATATGTATATCAATGGCGACTTCTACGACAGCCTTAGCGATTTAGAGAAAAAAGCGCTTGAGGTCGCTTCGACAGCGTCTTTATCAAAATCAATGTCTTACCGGATTTATGAAAACGGCAAAGCGTTGAAAGACCTGACTGAAAACCATGGTGTTATCCTTGAAGATACACCTGCGGACTATTTCACTGAGTACATGGCTGCAGCGAAAAACGCTCTTCAAGAGGCTTCTGACTCAAATGAATTCTTTGCAGAAGTCTGGCAGTCACAAAAAGATTTTGCTGACATTGCAGTACCTTTCTGGGCAGGCGCGCAAGCGGCTAATGCTAGCTTGGGTAAGGCACACGCTGACACCCTAAAATAACCTAATTAGTTGCGCGGGGCATCATTGCTCCGCGCTTCAATTTTGATGAACGGTTCATGTGACCCAGAAACCGTTGATCAAAGGTGAAAATATTACTGCAATTATTCTTAAGGATGGGAACGGTTATGGCCGCGGATCAAGTGAACATAGAAGAGCTCGAAATTGCAGATGAGCTGATTGCCGAGCGTCGCGCAGAAGCTCCCGGTGAGACACCCAAAGATATGACAGCTTGGCAGCGCCCAATAACAGCGGCCATTGACGTCCTGAATTATCGTGCTGGTCAGATGATCGCAGTATTAATGGTACCTTTGATTGCAGCGGTGGTCTTCGAGGTTTTCTCTAGGAACTCTTTTTCAATTCTTTCAAACGCAGGTTTTGAAGAATTTGCGCGAAGTCTTGGCTTGGGTCCAACACTTTGGGTTTATGATACAAGCAGGATGATTGCAGGTGTCTTGTTTATGGGTGCCGCAGGCTACGGATTGATGCGCGGAGTACACATCCGCGCTGATTTTCTATACAGAAATTGGAGCCCTAAGACCCAAGCCACCGTTGATGCAATTTTGTACCTAGTATTTTTTATACCCTCGATGATGTTTTTTACTATTGTAGCTTCGCAATATTGGTGGCTGTCGTTTGTCACTGGTGAGACTATGCAAGTTGACAGTGCCTGGGGACCTCTTCTGTGGCCAGCTCGAATAGCTATGCCAATCGGCGCGATCTTATTAGCGCTACAAGGAATTCCAGAAATTTTCAGAGCTTTCCATAAGATGGGGAAAGAACGTGAAACTTGGTTTGTTAAAGCGTTACCAATTTATGTAATAACTCTGGCTTGGCTAATCCTGGCAGTTTTTCAGCCTGATTTTGTGCCAGGTGGGACCTGGTTTGAAAGTTTAATGACGGCGAAATCGAGCATTAGTAAGCCGGTTATTGGTCTAATAATGCTTGGTTCCATGTTGTTTGTGATCTTTATTGGGTTCCCGATTGCATTCACCCTGATTTTTCTAGGCTTTGTTTTTGGAATTTGGGGAGCAAACTTTAAACTTACCACGCTTCTAATGACCTTAAATACCAACTCTACAATGCTGAACGATCAATTGATGGCCGTGCCGCTCTTTGTTCTAATGGGCATCGTGATGGAGTCGGCTGGTCTGATGGAGCGACTTTTTTCCTCTATACAGATGATAATGGCGCGAGTACGAGGATCACTCTTTGTTGCAGTGTTAATCGTTTCGACCATTTTCGCGGCTGCCACGGGTATCGTTGGTGCTTCGGTCACACTTTTAGGAATTATGGCAGGTGCAACAATGAGTCGTTCCGGCTACAATGTGCAACTTGCCGCCGGAACGATCACCGCTGGTGGGACATTGGGTATTTTGATCCCTCCGTCCATCATGTTGATTGTCATGGGGCCGGTGCTGGAAGTTTCTACACTCGATCTCTTTAGAGGAGCATTTGTACCAGGCGCTTTGTTAGCTTCTCTTTACTTATTGTACACATTGGGTCGCTGTTGGTTAAATCCGGCACTGGGGCCAATACTGTCTGAAGAAGACCAGCCAAAAACGTCTAGTCATTATGGTGCTGAGGTTGCGTTGGTATGTCTCGGCGTACTGACTATTTGTCGAATTTTTGGGCTATCCATTAGCGGCCAATTTGCTTCAATCATGCCCTTCGGCGGCTTTTTTGTAATGATTTTAGTATTAACCATATCTCATCGCGCCTATCGGAGCCTGACTGCACTACGGGTCGTAGTGCCATTAGCCGCGTTGTTTCACGTTTACATGCTCGTGAACAACTTTGCCCTGAGTGAAGCAATGCCAGCCTGGCCTTTGATATTTACAGGATTTATCTTCATTTTAACATATCTTGGGCGTCATATTTACTCTCATGATGCCAACGTTACATTTGAATTCTCTGCGTTGTGGGATGAGTTTTTTGCGGGCCTAATGCCTCCGACAATCTTAATTTCGTTTGCGTTGGGCTCGATACTTTTGGGCCTCGCAACACCAGCGGAGGCTGCCGCAATGGGTGCATTTGGTGCAATACTTTTGTCAGTTGGCTACCGAAAGTTTACATTGCCTAGCTTCTTTGACAGCTTGATCAAAGCTTTAGAAATTACTGTTCTGATCATGTTCTTGGTCGCTGCCTCCAACTTCTTTGGCGCGCAATTTAGTGCTCTGGGTACGCCTCGGATGATGACCGAAATATTGCTTGGACTAGATATGTCTCCGTATCTAATTCTGTTTTTAGTAATGGCTCTTATTTTCTTACTGGGTTGGCCACTTGAGTGGGTTCCAATTGTATTGATCGTGGTGCCAATTTTGTTACCTACGGTAGAGGCTTTAGACATTCATGGGTTATCGAGATATGATCTCATGGTTTGGTTTGGAATTTTGGTTGCTGTAAACCTTCAGACAGCTTGGCTGTCGCCTCCAGTTGCCCTTTCAGCTTATTTTCTCAAGGGAGTGGTGCCAAATTGGGACCTGAAGGACATTTACCTAGGAATGATGCAATTCATGTTGGTGCAGCTCCTCGGCCTAAGCCTAATCTTTGCATTCCCCCAGTTAGTACTGTGGCTGCCCGAAATAATGTCAGGGAATTAATTTATGAATAGTGAACGTACCGTAACTTCATATTTAAAATGGCCCTTAGCCACTACTGTTGTCGGGCTATGTCTCTCTGCCTGGCTTGGTTGGGCTACTGAGGGAACTATCTCGGGTCTTATATCGTTCTTAATCGTTGGCATTGTTTTGGCAGCGCTTGAGATCGCACTTTCTTTTGATAATGCAATTGTAAATGCTAACAAACTTGAAGAAATGACACCGGTTTGGCGTCAGAGGTTTCTGACGTGGGGCATCTTAATCGCAGTTTTTGGTATGCGCATAGTTTTTCCTCTGGCCATTGTCGCAATTTTTGCTTGGATAAATCCTTTCGCGGCAATGCATTTAGCGCTTGCTGATCCAGATGAGTACTCACGTATCATTGGCAAAGCACATGGTCCAATATCAGCATTTGGGGGAACCTTTCTGATGATGGTAGCCCTTAAGTTTTTTGTTGATAGCGAAAAAACTATTGATTGGATCGGTCCAATTGAAAGAGGTCTACGCTACTGTAGTTCCATCCGAGGTTTGGAAATTGCGTTAGTTTTGATTATTGTACTTACTATTTCACGAATTCTTCCCAATGATTATTCAGCTCAGTTCGTTACGTCAGCAATCATGGGTCTGTTTGTGTTTGTAGCAGTTGATGGGCTCGGCACAGTTTTAGATAATATAGCAGGCCGGACAGCTGAAATTGGTGCTAAAGGTGGTTTAGGGGCATTTTTGTACCTCGAAGTATTAGATGCTAGCTTTTCGTTCGATGGCGTTATTGGTGCTTTTGCGCTAACGACCAACATACTACTGATCGCGATTGGCCTTGGCATTGGCGCCATGTATGTGAGGGCAATGACGATTATGCTCGTTGAAAAAGGTACACTTGCGGAATTCCGATATTTGGAACACGGAGCATTTTATTCCATATTTGCATTATCGCTAGTGATGTTCATGCAGTCAATTTTTCACGTCCACGAACTGATAACAGGCGGAGTCGGTATGACAATCATTGGATTGTCTTTCGCGTCATCAATACGTCACAATCAGAAAGATTGAGCCAACAGCAGGAAATCTCTCTCAGACAAAGAGTACGGCTTCAGCCGCCTATTCGTCTAAATAGATATATCACGCAAGAACCGCAACATTCACTCAACTCCGTGAATACCCATGTGATTTGTCCCACGTTCGCGGGCTAAGCGGATCTGTTTCTGGCGTTCACGGAAGCGGGTTTTATCGTCTTCCGAGGTCTCACCAATGCACTGGTGGCAAGAAACGCCTTCTTCCCATTCTGCGCCTGTTTTGTCTTCTGGCAAAACAGGCTTGCGGCACGCGTGACACATCTCGTGGGGGCCTTCACGCAGCCCGTGCTCAACCGATACTCGGCCGTCGAATACAAAACACGAGCCTTCCCATGTGCTCTGTTCCTCAGGCACTTCCTCGAGGTACTTCAAGATGCCGCCCTTGAGGTGAAACACGTCGTTTACACCTTGGCTCATCAAATAGTTCGTCGATTTCTCGCAGCGGATACCACCTGTACAGAACATGGCGATTTTCTTGTTGTGAAAGCGGTCCTTGTTGGTCTCCCACCACGCTGGAAATTCGCCAAAGCTGGTCGTTTCCGGGTCAATTGCACCTTTGAATGTGCCGATGCTCACTTCATAATCGTTGCGTGTATCAATGACTGCCACGTCGTCGCGCTCGATCAATTCGTTCCAGTCTTGCGGTGCAACATAGTGGCCAACATGGGCTTTTGGATCCACGTTTGGTTGGCCCATCGTGACGATCTCACGTTTGAGACGCACGCGCATGCGTCCGAACGGCGCGTCTCGGGACGTAGACTCTTTCCATTCAAGATCAGTGCAGCCGGGCAATGATTTGAGGTATGCGATGATGTTGTCGATACCGCTGCGCGAGCCTGCAATTGTGCCGTTGATCCCTTCGGGGGCCAACAACAACGTGCCCATAATTCCGTTTGTGTCACATGCGGATTTAAGGGGCGCTTGCAGGGCTTGGTGATCGGCAAAGCGGGTGAAGTGGTAGAGTGCAGCAATCGTATACATAAAGCTGCATTTACGCCTAAGGCTGGCATCGCGCAAGTATGCCATTGGGTGTGGGCAATGGCCGCTTTCAAGGCGGCTTGGCATTGACGGGGCTGGATGGGCCTTTTACCCATTATCTCTAAGTATGAATGGGAAGGATTACCTGTGACGCGCGCGCCGAATGAAGCGCTCATCGTGATTGATGTGCAGAACGATTTTTGTTCAGGCGGGGCTTTGGCCGTGCCTGATGGCAAGTCCGTCGTTGCAGGAATTAACACAGTGATGGATGAGTTTTCGTGCGTTGTGTTGACCCAAGATTGGCACCCCGCAGGGCATTCATCGTTTGCCAGCAGTCACGACGGACGTGCGCCTTATGACCTGATTGAGATGCCCTATGGCGCGCAGATTTTGTGGCCAGACCACTGCGTTCAGGCCAGCCGTGGGGGTGCGTTTCATGCTGACCTCAATAACGCGCGCGCTGATCTGATCATTCGCAAAGGTACCAATCCACTCATCGACAGTTATTCGGCATTTTTTGAAAACGACAAAACAACGCCAACGGGCCTTGAGGGATACCTGCGCACGCGCGGCATTCAGAAGCTGACAATGGTTGGTTTGGCGACTGATTTTTGCGTCAACTTTTCTGCAGTTGATGCGGCACGGCTTGGGTTTAATGTACGTGTTGATCTTGATCTGTGCCGTGGGATTGATTTGGATGGCTCGCTTGCGGTGGCCCTTGCGGTTATGAAAGAGGCGGGAGTGCAGATCGATGGTTGATATTGCGACGCGGGTTTGGAACCACAAATGGAAGATTGACCCTATCGTTCGGTCCCTGATTGATACTGACTTTTATAAATTGCTGATGTGCCAGTCTGTGTTCCGCAACAAGCCGGACACCCAAGTGCGGTTTAGTTTGATCAACCGTTCACAGGATGTGCCGCTTGCAAAGCTGATCGATGAAGGGGAGTTGCGCGAGCAGCTTGACCACATCCGTAGTCTGTCTTTGACGCGGGGTGAAAGCACATGGATGCGCGGCAATACTTTCTACGGCAAGCGCCAGATGTTCCGCCCTGATTTCATGGACTGGTTTGAAAACCTCACGCTGCCAGAATACCATCTTGAGCGTATCGGCGATCAGTATGAATTGACCTTTGAGGGGTCATGGCCAGAGGTCATGTTGTGGGAAATCCCTGCGCTGTCTGTGTTGATGGAGTTGCGCGGGCGCGCGGTTTTGGGCGAGATGGGTCGCTTTGAATTGCAGGTCCTTTATGCCCGCGCCATGACTAAGCTGTGGGGCAAAATTGAAAAACTGCGCACAGTAGACAACCTGATGATTGCTGATTTTGGCACGCGCCGCCGCCATTCATTTTTGTGGCAGGACTGGTGTGTACAGGCGATGACCGAAGGGCTGGGGAATTCGTTTCTGGGAACATCCAACTGCTTGATTGCCAAGAACCGGGACCTTGAAGCGATTGGGACCAACGCGCATGAATTGCCGATGGTTTATTCTGCGCTTGCTCAAACGGACGAAGAGTTGGCCCAAGCGCCTTATCAGGTTTTGTCGGATTGGCATGATGAGCACGAAGGTAATTTACGTGTGGTCTTGCCTGACACATACGGCACGCAAGGGTTCCTTGACCGTGCTCCTGATTGGCTGGCGGGGTGGACGGGTATTCGCGTCGACAGCGGTGATCCCGCCACGGCAGCAGAGACTGCGATTGCGTGGTGGAAAGAGCGTGGCGAGGACCCAACCAAGAAGCTGATCATCTTTAGCGATGGTCTTAACGAAGATAAAGTTGTGCAACTGGCAAAACAGTTTGACGGGCGCTGTCGCGTATCGTTCGGGTGGGGTACGCTTTTGACCAACGACTTCCGAGGCTTGACTGACGGTGATCGGCTTGCGCCGTTCTCGATGGTTTGCAAAGCGGTTGAGGCCAACGGCCAGCCTACTGTGAAGCTGTCAGATAATCCCAACAAGGCGATGGGCCCAGCGGATGAAATCGCGCGGTATAAGCGTGTGTTCAACGTAGGCGAGCAAGTCGCGCAGAGCGTCGAAGTTTAATCATCAGTACTGACTTTACCGCGCAAAGACTTCACCTCACCACGGTTCTTTTTGGCGGCAAGCCTACGTTTCTGACTGCCCCAAGTGGGCTTTGTTGCAACGCGTTTTTTTGGCGTTTCAAGTGCTTTTCGGATCAGTTCACGTAGGCGTTCACGGGCAATCTCGCGGTTGCGAGCCTGTGATCTGGTTTCTTCTGCGCGGATCACGATGGCACCTTCGGTCGTCCACTTTTGACCTGCGAGCCGCTTTAGCCGTGCCTTGACAGGTGGCGCAAGATTGGGTGAACGGGCCGCCTCAAAACGCAACTCAACCGCCGTTGCAACTTTGTTCACATTTTGCCCGCCCGGTCCGGACGAGCGCGTAAAGCTCTCGGTCAACTCCCAATCCTGAAGGGTGATTTTGTTGCTAATCATCATGATAAACGCGGCCAGTTCGGGTCTTGTTGTGAAAGTAAAAAGGGCCGCCCAATTGGTGAGCGGCCCTTTCGAGATCAAGGAGGTGGGTAGGTTAGATACCAGCGTCGCGCTGGTCCCACTTCGGGGCTATCGCCCTAAGGTCTGCCGTTAGAGGCGCGCCTCCCGAATTGTCCCTTTACCTGTCTCCAATGCTTCTCTGATCACTGGATCACCTCCTTCCGTTTTGTTTCCGATAACTGAATGTTTGCACAGCTATCGGAAATCTCAAACAGTTTTTTGCGGTCCTTTGCCCAAGCTAGCGACAAGTAGCCGAAACGGGATAAGCGCGATCAAGGCGAGCGATAGTTTCACCATCCAGTCAGCTACGGCCAGCGAGACCCAAAGCGGCGCAGGTGCACCGACGCCTAAGATCGGCAAAACATCGCCAGCCCATGATACATCGTTGGCAGGCTCGATAAACGACAGGCTTGCTGAAAATGCTATGGTGAAGAACAACGCTGTATCAATGGATGATCCAATTACCGTCGATGCCAATGGCGCTCGCCACCATGTGCCATTGCGCAGGCGATCAAAGATCGCGACATCAAGCAATTGTGCGACCAAGAAAGCTGTACCTGATCCAAGTGCGATGCGCAGGGTCACGGCAGGGCCGAACTCTAGCACTACTTGCGTGCCGATAAGTGAGCAAATGACGCCAACGACAAAGCCTGCAAACACCACGCGTCGTGCGGCGCTTGGGCCATAAAGGCGGTTCATAAGATCGGTGACAAGAAAGGCGATGGGGTAGGTGAATGCACCCCAAGTTAGCCAATCGCCGAGAAGAAATTGTACAAGAATATTTGAAGCGACCACGACAGCGGCCATAGCCAGAATGCCTGGCAGGTAAGAACGTTGCATAATGTAGATCCGTTTTACAAGGTTGCGGAGACTCGGCCCAAGCGCGTGCGCGATGGACACGCCGCGTTTAGGCGCGTTACGCAAACCTTGCAAGAAAAACCTAAATGTCCGCTAGTCCGCGCGCAGGACCGCAGTGCATTGCGCGGGCAGATCGTTCAGCGTTAATTCGCGCCGTTTCTTAGGCGGCGGTGCGTTGGGGTCAGGAGGCGGTGGATCAAGGATGTCGCGGACCCATTTGCGCGCGTCATCGCAACCGTCTCCTGTGGGAGGCGCCGGCTGACTAACGCACGTCGTATCGCCTTTGGGACAGTTTAAGCGGACGTGAAAATGATAGTGGTGACCCCACCAAGGTCGAATTTTATGGAGCCACGATTTGTCACCGGTTTCAGCATCACACATGGCAACTTTTGCACCTGGAAAGACAAAAATCCGCGCAGTGCGGTCATCTTTTGCTGCAGCCCTCAGGATATTCATATGCGCAGGCGTCCAGTTGTCATTGGTATAGGCGCCCCGCGCGCGCCGCGTAGAGATTGATGATATATTTTCCCGCTCTGAGGCTCTGAGATTCAACCGCTTGGGCGGAAGCATCCAGACATCAATGCCAAGGCCCGTTTGGTGACTGCGATGCCCCGTAAGCATTGGGCCACCACGGGGCTGCGCCATATCGCCGATGTAAAGACCCTCCCAACCCGGTTGGATAGCCGCAAAGCGTGATAGCTTTTGAACATAATCAATGGTGTCAGGATGCGCCCAGTTTCGACCGCGCGACAGGCGCATTGCTTGCCATGTTGGCCCTGTTTCGGCCAATGCCTTGGCACCTGCTAAACAGCCTTTTGCGTATCCGCCGATCGCTTGGGGCGTCATGGCTGCGGGCGTTTTCGCCGCTCCGAATTGCACTTTGGCAAGTGTGGTGCGCTCGGCCTGTGTCAGGGTTGGCCGCTTTATTTGTGCGCCTGAAATATCGCGGTCGGCGCTTGCCCCGCAGGTCGCTAAAAACGTTGTTGCGGCAATAGCGCTAAGTACTCGTCTCATACACTTCCCCTTTCGGATTGACCCACCTTAACAAGATAAGCCCCAGAAGAAACAACCCCACGACGGGCGCGATACCGAGACGCGGAGAGTTGGTAATCGTCGTTGTGATGCCGATCAATGCGGGGGCCAGAAATGCCGTTGCCTTGCCGGACAGGGCGAAAAAGCCGAATGCTTCGGTTGGGCGCTCTGGGTCGGCGTGGCGCACCATCAGCGATCGACTTGCCCCCTGCAGCGCACCGCCCGCACCACCAATAACCGCGCCGCAGATATACATGACGATGTCGGGGACTGCGCTGCCTTGGGGCAGGGGGATCCCAAAGAACATCTCGCGGGACATGGCGACCAAGCTGATGCAGACTGAAATAAGTGCGAAAATGCAAAAGATGATGACAGGTTTTGGCCCAAATCGTTTGTCGCACACTCCGCCCACATAGGTGAACAATGTCGCGGCCAATGCGCCGGTGATGCCAAATACGCCGATCATTGTGATGGACCAGTCAAGCACCAGTGCAGCGTAGACGCCACCAAAGCTGTACAGGCCGTTAAGCGCGTCGCGATAGAACATGGACGAGCCTAGATAACATGCAAGACTGCGCCTTTTCACGATTGACCCAAAAGACAAGCGCAGCTCACTCAAGGCGGCAGAAGCAGAAGTTTTCTGATGTTGTGACGTGTCCTCGCGAACCCACAAAAAGAAAGGTATCATGAACAGTGCAAACCAAAGTGCTGTGAACGGCCCAACGGATCTGGTGCCTTCGCGGGCATCAGCATCAAGACCCAAGATCGGATCAAGGCCAATGAATGTTTTGCTCGCATCGCCCTCGGCAAAAAAGAGCAACATGATCACAAGCGAGACCACACCACCGGCATAGCCAATGGCCAACCCTGCGCCACTGATCTTGCCAACTTCGTCGTTTGGACCAAGACTTGGCAGCAATGCATTGGTGAAGATAAGCGCAAATTCGGCGGCAATGAACGCCACACAAAACATTGCCAAAGCCAAATAAAGCCCCGTGCCGTCAGGTTGCAAAACCCACATGAAGCACGCGGAGAGCACGAACAAAATTGAAAATCCAACCACATAGGGAATGCGCCGGCCAGAGCTGTCGGCGTAGGCGCCAATGAACGGCGCAGTGATGGCAATTAGCAGGCCTGTGGCAGTTTGCCCCCACGACCAAAGCGCTTGGGATTGCGCATCAGCGGTTGCTTCATCAAGTCCCGTTCCCATGAAGTATTGCGTGGCGACCACTGCAAAATACGGTGCAAAAATGAAGGTCCAGCCAAGGGTGTAGAAGGGCTGCGCGGCCCAGTCGAAAGCCATCCAGCCCCAAACGCGCTTCTTCAATTCGGTGTTTGCCATAGGCCCGCCTATTCCGCAGATGTATCACAAAGAATAAGACGCGGGACGGGGGGCGTTTGGCAACCCTTGGTTTTCAGGGCTCAGACAAAATTTCCGGTGGCCAAGGACGGGTTGCGTCTGCATCGATCCAGTTTTGCACCCATTCGGGTGGTATCGGGGATGTAGTTATGTCCTGGCCGAGCTGCTGCAAAACCAAAGCGGGCGGCACAATCCCGTTGGGGCCTGTTACTGCAGACCGATAGAGCGCCTGATTGGCGGTTTCGCCATTCGCTTTGATCATGACCTGTTCAAGATAGATGAAGCGTTCATCCCAGCACAGCGCGCGGCCTTTGGTTTCGAACTTTTCAAACGGCCTGATGCGGCGACGATAGCGAACGGACACTCCGGCCATCGTCAGGCCCCAGTTGTTTGCGCGGAGAACTTTAAGCAAGCCCGTGCGCTTTGCCAGCACCGTGCGGTTCAGATCAAGCAGCGTAAGGATGCGGCCGTTGTTCATCTCAAAGTAGTAATCGATGTCCTGTGGCCAACAGCGGTGCGTGCTGGTGTGCGTGCCAGTCACCAAAATTGGCGCGGCGTTTCGATGGGCAACAAGCTCTTTGATGACACGAATGATGGGATACATGGGTTTCGACCTTTCATCCCTTAAATGAGTATCTTTACGTGCGCGTCACAGGGTAATTTCAGTGCCTAACGTCACGGAAAGCAGTTGTTCTTGAGCTGATGCACGCTTACTTATGCACAAACAAGAGAAACAAAGGGGCCGCTACCCATGCAATCGCTTTACGAAATTCTGATGCTGATCCTTGATGTGATTTGGTTTGTTATGATTGCGCACATCTTGATGTCGTGGCTTTTGAACTTCCAAGTGTTGAATATGGGGCAGCCGATTGTTGCGCAAATCTGGTACGGGCTGAACCGTTTGCTTGAGCCGATTTACACGCCAATCCGGCGTTTTCTGCCGGATATGGGCGCGCTTGATCTTGCTCCATTGGTGGCGTTCATCGGTTTGATCGCGGCACGGATTGTGTTGCAAAATAACGCGGGCTTCTTCTACGGGTTCTGAGTGGGTTTGCAGCGCTAGATTTTTACAAAATCACGATGCACGAACAGATCACTGGGGCCGCAAAATTCAATAAGCTCGTAGCCATTGGCCCGCATGATCGCAGGAATTTCGGGACCGCTGGTGTTGTTCTCAATACTCCAGCTTTTGACGCGGTGCGCTGCAAACGGAAAATCCTCTAGGCAATTGACCTCGCCGCCTTCAATATCAAGGCTGACGAAGTCGGGGTGCGGGATGTCTAGATCCAGAAGAAGTGTGGACAGTCGCCGCGTTTTGACCTCAATCACTTCTTCTTTGTGCCGTTGATCGGCGCGAACTTTAGCCAGCATATTGGTATCATAACTCTCGGCGAGACCACTTATTTGAGTATAGCCCTGCTGCACTTTTATAAAGCTGGCCGCGCCATCATTTTTGCTGACTGCAAACCCAAGGCACGGACAGCGGCGCACTGTTTTGGCCTTCTGCAAATTGCGTGGAACAGGCTCTACCAATGCGCTAGTCCAGCCCCGAAACATTTCCAGAAAAAGTGTGTTTGATCCGGTGATGCCGTCAAAGCCACCTACATCAATGAATGTCCCAGGCTTGCCACCAAACAATCTATCGATGACCGCGTCTTGGCCCGCTTGCGACGTGTAGCGGTAGTCAGGGGAATGCAGCCGAATTTCGTGCAGTTGACGATTAAGTGCTGCACGCGAGCGGTCCTTGCGATTTTTCAAGTCGGCGTTGATGGCCGCCTCTGCTGCTGCAAGATTGCGTTTCCCCTCGCGCAGGTGTTCTGAAGGCTTCATGCGCTTTTGCTCATTGGGGCGTAGGATTTTTCTTCAACAATTGCTGAGCCGAGGTGGATGTTGATCTCGCGCTTTAGGCGCGCGCGTTCATCGTTCGTGACGTAGACGGCTCTGGCAAGGTCAACGAATGCATGGCCGAACGACCTGTTGCGCTCGCAGACACGGATGTCGTCCTCAATGTCTCAAAGCTTGGCATTCACCTTCTGCAACTCGTCCGTCAGCTTTGTGAGTTGCGTTGATGGGGCTATGTGTTGCGCTGCTGTATCCTCCAAAATACGCAACTCATACGCCACGTTTTTAAGCTTTTCTGCATCAGCGATTTTTCCAAGCTTAATGCGTAAAATCGTTATTTTATCCAGTACTTCACCGGGCGAAACGGGGGTGAGTATGTTATCCATGTGGGGTCTGCCAGCCACTCATTAAACTCTTCAAATCACTTACAACTTCATCGAATACCGCATCCCAATTCCGGGGTTTTGGTTGGCGATAAAGGCGCATGTTGGGGTACCACGGCGTTGTTGTGCTGCCCTTGCCATAAAGCCAAAAACCGTCCCAATGCAGTAGGTTCCAGACGGGTTTCCCAAGGGCGCCTGCAATATGCGCGATGGCGGTATCCATGGTTACGATCAAATCCATCTCGGCAATGACCGCGGCACTGTCAGCAAAGCTGCGATCAGACGAAGCGAGATCAACAATCAGACCTGAGGTGCCATCTCTGTTAAACGCATCAAGGTAGGGGCCTTTGTAAAGTGAGTAGCACTGCACGTCATCAATGGCGGCCAGACGGAGCAAGTGTTTATGATCAAATCTACGAAAGTCATTGCCCTTATATGTGGCAGAGCCGGACCAAACGACACCAATTTTGAATAGGTTTTGGTGCGGGGAAACAGCGCGCTTGGCGTGGCTGACGCTGTCATCTGGTAAAGACAGTTTCGTACATTCCGGAATACCAATACCACTTGCGAAAGCATGCATGGGTATGTCGAGCATGCTGGCCCAAACGTCGAATTCCGGCGCATCAGCTGGGTCCGAGATGAGAAGATCCACACCATTAACTTGAGCGAGCATCGGCGCGATTTGGGGCTTTGCGAGTAATATGACGCGCGCACCCAGTGAGGCTAACCAACGGATAAATCGAGCGAATAAGACGCAATCACCGAAGCCCTGTTCAGGGAAAACCATGATTGTTATGCCCACGATATCTTCACCTGCCCACTTGGGCTTTACAACTTTTGGCGGGGTTATTTCTGCTTGCTCCCACCGCGCCTGATAATAGGCAAAGCCTTTCGCATAATTTCCCGCTGTTAGGTGTGAAAAAGCCAACTGCATCCACAATTCAGCATCATCGGGATAGGTTTCAACGGCGTTGCTCAGGTATGCGATTGCCCTGTCCAGATCACCGGCGATGCGCATGCTTCGTCCGGCGAGGGCGATCTGATCGGGGCTGTCTGGCGCTTTTGCAATCAGCTCAAGCCGCAGCGCGCATGACTGCTCAAGCTCACCCATATCACCCGAATGAGGATCGAGCGCGAAGGCCCGCTTTTGAGCGAGCAAAGCCTGTTCGTAATTCTTCGTTTTTCGTAGCAATATACCAAAGTTGGTCCACGCGCCCGCGTCCGCCGGATGCCGTGCCAGATAGCGCGTATAGAGGGGCATCGCCTCTTGCCATTTACCTGACAAGTGTAGCGCGTCTGCCCTTTCCTTCATGGAAATTGGCGGTGTTTTCATCTCAATACTCAATAAAACTCTCATCAGAGCGTCTCTTTCTTAGGAGCAAATTAGGTTTTTTTGTGAAATAAGGGAGATGAATTACTTAATCGTTAGTTTGTGTGTGTGTTTTGTATTTGGGTTGGGCTGTGGCGTTTATGTGCTGCGGGACCTTGGCGTCGATGGTTTTCTTATTGGCATAGCCCCTGCGTTTCTGCACAGTTTGGCGTTTGCTTTGGTGGGTTGGCTGCTGTTTGAGCGCCGTATCGCGGTGCTTGTGTGGTGTGTTCTTCTGGCAGCGATCGGTATTGGCTTTGAATCAGCGCAAAGTATAATTTTGCCCGTTTGGCTTCCAAATATGCTGCGCGCATACAGTGCCCACGGGGTTTTTGATCCTTTGGATGTGGCGGCAACGGCACTTGGATTTTTTGCTGGATATGCACTCATTGGGTGGCGGCAGGACACCTCTATATCTTGTGGTACTGGCAGTGGCATGGCACATTGTAGGCAGCAGCAGATATAGACAGGCCTCCAATGAAAAACCCGCAGAGCATTTTGCGTGACACGTTTGGATTCGATGATTTCCGCGTGGGGCAGCGCGAGATTGTAGATGCCGTTATAGCGGGTAAAAACACCTTGGCGATTATGCCAACAGGTGGGGGGAAATCGCTGTGCTTTCAGCTTCCTGCTTTGGTTCGCGACGGGCTAACTGTTGTTATATCACCGTTGATTGCGTTGATGCGGGACCAAGTCCGTGCGCTTCAAGAGGCGGGTGTCGCGGCGGGGGCATTGACTTCAGGCAACACCGAAGAAGAAACGCAGGCTGTATTTGATGCCTTGTCCGAGGGCCGCCTCAAGTTGCTTTATATGGCACCAGAACGGCTTTCGGGCACTGCAACTTTCAACATGTTGCAGCGGTCTAATGTCTCTTTCATTGCGGTAGACGAGGCCCATTGCGTTAGCCAGTGGGGGCATGATTTTAGGCCTGATTACCTGCGGATTGGGGCGCTGAGGCAGGGTCTGAATGTACCTCTTGCTGCGTTCACAGCGACCGCAGATCAAGAAACACGCGAAGAAATTGTTGAAAAGCTGTTCGCGCAAGAAGTCCCAGAGACGTTTTTGCACGGCTTTGACCGGCCCAATATCGCCTTGGCTTTTGATGTGAAAAACAGCCCACGACAGCAAATTCTGAACTTCGTTGCTGCACGTAAAGGGCTGAGTGGAATTGTCTACACAGGGACCCGCGCCAAGACGGAAACGCTTGCGAATGCGTTGCGCGAAGCGGGTCACAGTGCGTGCAATTATCACGGAGGCATGGAGCCTGAGGCCCGCCGTGAGGTGGAACGCCGATTTCAACAAGAAGACGGTCTAATCGTTTGTGCAACAGTCGCGTTTGGGATGGGTATCGACAAGCCTGACATTAGGTGGGTCGCGCACGCTGATTTACCAAAGTCGATCGAAGGCTATTACCAAGAAATTGGGCGGGCCGGTCGCGATGGAGCACCGGCTGACACGTTGACACTTTTTGGTCCCGATGACGTTCGTTTTCGCCGCACACAAATTGACGAAGGGCTTGCCCCAGCTGAACGGCGCATCGCGGATCATGGTCGGTTGAATGCGCTGATGGGTTTGGCCGAAGCGCTCGGTTGCCGCCGTGTTCAGCTGCTGGCTTATTTTGGTGAAACGTCCGAGCCGTGTGGCAATTGTGATCTTTGCGACACCCCCGCGGATACATTTGACGCCACAACGCCCGTACGCATGGCCCTGTCGGCAATTTTGCGCACAGGTGAATGGTTTGGCGCGGGTCACCTGATCGATATTTTGCGCGGGGACAAAACCGAAAAAGTGTTAGCGCGTAGCCACGATACCCTGCCAACTTTTGGGGTCGGGACCGAGTGGAGCAAGCGCGAGTGGCAGGCCATTTTCCGGCAAATGATGGGACACGATTTGGTGCGTCCCAACCCTGAACGCCACGGCGCCCTGACGATGACCGATTGTGCACGCCCGATTTTGCGCGATGAGGAGGGGATCACCCTGCGCCGTGACACGATCCAAGCAGCACGTACGGGTCCGGCGGTAAAAACATTGGTCGGCGAAGAAGATGCGCCGCTATTGTCAGCCCTGAAAGCCAAGCGACGTGGCTTGGCTGAGCGCGCCAATGCGCCTGCTTACGTTATTTTCAATGACAAAACCCTAATAGAGATGGCGCAAACACGGCCACAAACTTTGGATGATATGGCGCGAATTGGCGGCGTGGGTGCCAAAAAGCTTGAGCGGTACGGCGCTGAATTTTTGCAAGTAATCGCGGGTGAAGTCGCTGCAATGCATCCGCAGCGGCGAAAAATGGCAGGTAAATCCGAAGGCTCGACTTATGATCGATTGCTTGAGGTGCAAAGTGATTTGATGCGCGGCGAAGATGGTACGGCCAAACCGCTAAGTTGTTCTGCATCCCTACTCGCGCGTTTGGTAAAGCAGCGTCCGCGTGATTTGAGCGGTGTCGAGCGGGTGCTTGGCGATAAGCGTGCGGACAGGTTTGGCGATGCGTTTCTTGAGGTGCTGCGCGAGGCTTGAGATTGGCGGAGTTTCCTCTAAATCATTCATGAACGACGAGGAGTGCAGCAATGCTGGTTACAATTTCGCCCGCCAAGGCCCTGAACTGGGACGCACAAGATGGCGTTGCCATGACCGATCTACAGTTTCCCAATGAAGCGCTTGAGCTTGCTCAGGTCTCACGTGACTTGTCGATTGATGAGTTGCGCAAGCTTATGCATATCAGTGAAGATTTGGCACAGTTGAACGCAGACAGGTTTGCAGCTTACTCCGAAAACCCCGCTACGGAGGCTGTTCGGCCTGCGGCGCTAGCGTTCAATGGCGATACTTATCAGGGTCTTGAGTTCAAAACGCTTGACGAAGATGCGGTGCAATATGCGCAAAACCATCTGCGTATTTTGTCTGGGCTGTACGGCGTTTTACGTCCGCTTGACGGGATGCAGCCCTACCGCCTTGAAATGGGCAGCCGTTTAAAAACGGATCATGGCGCCACGCTTTATGCCTATTGGGGTGCGCGGATCGCAAAAGCATTGAACGCGCAAGCAGAAGAAGTTGGCGCGACTGCTTTGGTCAATTGTGCCAGCCAAGAGTATTTTAAGGCCGTGGACAAAAAGACGCTTAACATCGACATCATCATGCCCAAGTTTTTGGAAAACAAAGACGGTCGTTCAAAAATGGTTAGCTTTTACGCCAAACGTGCGCGTGGGGCGATGGCGCGTTTTGTGATTGAAAGCCGTGTGACAGATTTGGACGGCCTTAAACAGTTCGACAGCGGCGGTTATGTTTTTGAGCCAAGCGAAAGCGATGACAAGACGCTCACGTTCGTGCGTCCTTACCCTAGCTGACCTTGTACAGTATCTCCGCTTAGGGGGAGTGCGTCGTCCGGTTGATAGCGGCTGATCATTTCAACGATCTGGGTCTTTTTGAGGGGCTTGGCGAGATAATGATCGAGGCCACATTCCAAAAGCTCTTGTGCGTCCCCGGTCATGATGTGTGTAGTGAGGGCACATATGGGCGTCTGAGCGCCCCAATCAGTTGCCCTGATTGCGCGTGTCGCGTCTTTTCCGTCAATTTCTGGCATCGAAATGTCCATAAAAATTAGGTCGGGATCAATGTTGGCCGCGGCTTCGATGGCCTCTTTTCCATCATTGGCGAATGTCACATCCACGTTCAGTGGCTCTACCATTTTGGAGAAGACAAGACGGTTTGTGGCGTTGTCTTCGGCAGCCAAAATCTGCATTTTTCGTCGCTCGGAAACTGGCTGATCGTTGGCTGTTTCAACTTGCAGGGTTACGCCAAAAACCGATCCATCGCCCTCAATCGAGTTGATCCAAATGCTGCCATTCATCAGTTCGACCAATTGTTTGCTAATGGCGAGGCCAAGCCCGGTGCCGTCAAACCGGCGGTTCTGAGCTGCCTCTACTTGGTTAAATTCGCCAAAGATTTCAGATAACTTAGTGGCGGGAATACCGATCCCTGTGTCTTCAATATCGATGCTGAGCGTTAGGGGTGATACTGCAAAACTCCTGTTCATACGAATTGAAACGGCCCCTTCGGAGGTAAACTTGATCGCGTTGCCTATCAGATTTGTGATGATCTGGCGCAGTCGCCCAGGATCCGCGATGAGAGTATTCGGCACGCAGGGGTTTAGATCAAGATCAAGCTCGATCCCTTTATTTTCCGCAGCAGGCCGCAGCAGCATAATGACTTCGGATAGCAATTGCCGCAGGTCGAACGGCTCGGGGAAAAGCGAAAGACGCGCGGCTTCCATTTTGGAAAAATCAAGCACGTCATTGATGATGACCAGCAACGCCTCCGCAGAGTTATATATCGTGTCGACGAACAGTTTTTGTTCGTCATCAAGCTGTGTGTCACGCAGCAAATCGGACATGCCGACAATGCCGTTCATGGGGGTTCTGATCTCGTGAGACATATTGGCAAGAAAGGCCGAATTGGTACGGTTGGCTGTTTCCGCTTTGCGTTGGGCCACCTCAATCTCGCGCTGATGTGTGATGGTTTCGGTAATGTTGATGACAAGTGATACGATGTCCCCGTCAGCGCCGCGACGGTCCATCACGCGCACATACTCGCCGTTCCACAACCGAAGGGTCACTGGTTCCATTTCATCGCGCATCCAGCGTTGCAGCATCATTGTGCGCCAGTCAGAAGGCGTCATCTCGCCCGTGTCGATCAACCCTTCTTCGCAGGCGAGTTGCAGCAACCGGACGTAGCTGATCCCGGGTTGGACTTCTTCCAGCCCATCAAACAGCCGTACATAGGCGGGATTTGACAGGATCATACGGTTGTCAGTGTCAAAAATCGCGAAACCGTCGCGAACTGTTTCAATGCTGTCCCAAAGCCGGCGTTCAGTGCGGTCAACTTTTTCTTCCGCGATCATCAGGTCTGATTTGACCCGTGTAGTTTCGCCCACTGCGGACACAACCGCTTTGCGCGTTTCAACAATCTCATCTGAAAGTCGGCGTGCATAAAGGCCAAGTTTGCGATTGGCAGCCATCAGCTCGCCGTGCTTGTGTTCAAGCAAATGCTCCGCCTGAAGGCGCAGGCGTCGTTCTTCGGAAAGCCGTTGATTGATATCCATCCCCGTCCTCGTTTGGGGCTTCGTGTTGGCTAACGGTACGGTCAAAGTGATGAAAAATGCGTTAGCGGCTGGCCAGTTGCGGCGTGCCCCCTAGTTCATTGTGCAAATAGGAGTACGCAATGTTTGGTCCTTCACGTTCAGAACTTTGGTTTCGGCTGCTCGCGTCCATTGCAGGGCTGGCGTTCATGGTAATCGCGGTGAGTGTTCGCGGTGTGTCCGGCATGGCGTGGGTAGAGGTCGTTGGTCTGTCATCCATTTTCTTTGGCGGTACGGCGGTTTGGGCTGGTTGGAAACTTTGGACACAAAAAGGCCCGCGAGGTTAAGCGCGGGCCTTTGTCATGAAATTTTGAAGCGGCTACTATTTTACGTCGAACGCAAGTGGCCGTACTTGTTTGAACATACCGGTAGTATTCAAAGCAGCGATCACGTCATCTGGAATCGGGTGATCGATGTATAGAAGCGCGATTGCCTCACCACCAACCGCCGAGCGGCCCAGTGTAAAGTTGGCGATGTTCACGCCGTTCTTGCCCATTGCGTTACCCAACAGGCCGATGATGCCTGGCACGTCTTCGTTTGTGGTGTAGAGCATATTCTGACCGATCTCAGCATCAATGTTGATGCCTTTGATCTGAATGAAGCGCGGCTTGCCGTCGCTAAACACCGTACCGGCCACAGAGCGCTCACGCTTGTCAGTAACGACGGTCACTTTGATATAGCCATCAAACGCACCGGCTTTGTCTTGGTTTGTGGTGCTGATTTGGATGCCTTTGTCTTTGGCAATAACTGGTGCAGATACGATGTTCACATCTGGGTTGGCCTTTTTCATGATGCCAGCCACGACAGCACAGTTCAGCGCTTCGAGGTTCATTTGTGCCACGGTGCCATCATACAGAATGTTGATCGCTTTGATCGGCTCGTCGGTCATCTGACCTGTGAAGTTGCCCAAGTGTGACGCCAGCTCAACCCAAGGGCCCATGACTTTGGCTTCTTCGGCCGTAATGGATGGCGTGTTAAGCGCGTTCTCAACCGCGCCGGTCAGCAGGTAGTTGGCCATTTGATCGGCGACTTGCAGCGCCACGTTTTCTTGTGCTTCGGTTGTAGCCGCGCCCAAGTGTGGTGTGACGACAACGTTTGGCAAGTTGAACAGTGGGCTTTCGGTTGCCGGCTCCACAGCGAAAACATCGAACGCCGCACCAGCCACATGACCTGACTTTAGGGCCTCAGCCAGCGCATCCTCATTAACCAGTCCACCACGCGCACAGTTGATAATGCGGACGCCCTTTTTCATCTGGGCCAGACGTTCTGCGGTGATCATATTGGCGGTTTGTTCGGTCTTTGGAACGTGCAGCGTGATGAAATCAGCCTTTTCGAACAACTCATCCAGTTCAACTTTGGTGACGCCCATTTTGTCGGCTTTTTCTTCAGACAAGAACGGATCAAAGGCCAGCACTTTCATCTTGAGGCCTTTGGCGCGGTCACAAACGATTCCACCGATGTTGCCCGCACCGATTATGCCAAGTGTTTTACCCGTCAGCTCAACACCCATGAATTTGGACTTTTCCCATTTGCCTGCATGCGTGGACGCGCTTGCTTCGGGGATTTGACGTGCCACAGCAAACATCATCGCAATCGCATGTTCAGCTGTTGTGGTCATATTGCCGAACGGGGTGTTCATCACGATGATGCCCTTTTTTGACGCAGCGTCTTTGTCGATGTTGTCTGTGCCGATTCCTGCACGGCCAATGACCTTCAGATTGTCAGCCGCGTTGATGATTTTCTCAGTCGCTTTGGTGGCAGAGCGAATGGCCAAACCGTCATATTTTGGAATAGCGGCCAGCAGGGCTTCTTTGTCTTTGCCGAGGTCTGGCATGAAGTCCACATCAATGCCGCGATCACGGAAAATTTGAACTGCTGCTTCTGAAAGCTTGTCGGAAATGAGTACTTTAGGGGCCATGGTGCATGTCCTTTTGAATAAGTGCCCCCGATGCGTTTGCGCGATCTGATGGGGCTGAATTTTGAGAGTGGGGAGGGCGCGAGGCGTTTGCCTCGCGGTATCAATTAAGCGTCAAGCTCGGCGTGGAACGCCCAGTGTAGCCACGGCAACATTGCTTCAATGTCCGAGGTTTCAACCGTGCCGCCACACCAAATGCGCAGTCCTGCCGGTGCATCGCGGTAGGCACCTACATCAAGGGCAACACCTTCTGCTTCCAGCCGTTTCGCGACCGCTTTCGCAAAAGCGGCCCCATCTGTGATGCGTGGATCTGTAAACTTCAGACACACAGACGTGACCGAGCGCGTTGCGGGATCAACAGCCAGATTATCGATCCAATCGTTGTTGTCGCAAAAATCCCAAATCGCCTGGGCGTTTGCTTGTGCGCGTGCTTTGAGGCCAGTGAGGCCGCCAACAGATTTGGCCCACTCAAGAGCGAACAAATAGTCTTCGACGCACAGCATTGAGGGTGTGTTGATCGTCGCACCAGAGAAAATACCATCGATTAATTTGCCACCTTTGGTCAGGCGGAAAATCTTTGGCAACGGCCATGGTGGCGTATAGCTTTCAAGGCGCTCAACCGCGCGTGGGCTAAGGATCAAAATGCCGTGGGCCGCTTCGCCGCCCAGAACTTTTTGCCAAGAGAACGTCGTTACATCCAGTTTATCCCATGGCAAAGACATTGCAAAAGCAGCCGATGTGGCGTCGCACAGGGTAAGACCCGCGCGGTCAGACGGGATCGCATGGCCGTTCGCCATGCGCACACCGGACGTAGTGCCGTTCCACGTAAAGCAGACATCATTATCATAATTCAGAAAGGCCATGTCCACGATTTCGCCGTACTCGGCGGTGTGAACGGTGTGTTCGATTTTCAGCTGTTTGACAGCGTCAGTAACCCAGCCCGCGCCAAAGCTTTCCCACGCAACCATCTCGGCAGGACGCTCACCAAGCAGTGACCACATGGCCATCTCATAAGCACCCGTGTCAGACGCGGGAACAATGCCGATTTTGTAATCAGCAGGAATATCGAGGATCTCGCGTGTGGTCTCGATCGCGGCCTTCAGCTTGTCTTTGCCAACAGCTGCGCGGTGCGAGCGGCCCAAAGGCGCGTCACGAAGTGCATCAAGTGTCCAAGTGGGGGGTTTTGCGCATGGTCCGGATGAGAATCGCGGATTAAGCGGCTTGGTCGCCGGTTTCGTCGTCGTCATAATATCTATCCTTACAGATAAGTGCCCTTCGTTGGGGAAGGGTGTCCCGCCATCGGACATACGGGTGCTGCACCTGCGAAACAACTCCGAAAATGGCCCTGTGGCGGCAGGTCGCACACTTTTTGCGACGTATTTTGAGCGGATTGGAAACTTTTGCTGATAAATCGTCGCTTTGCGGGGGCGTAAACAGGTCAGAGGGGTTGTGGCTGTGCGGGTGCTGGTGTGAATAGGAGCAAAGGAGACCCGCCATGTATATTGCTTCGCTTATTGGCCCCCGTTTGGATGCAGCTTTGGTTGATGCGTTGCGCATGGCGTGGGGTGGGCAGGAACCGGTTCATCTTTGCCCAGGTGAAGCCGCGGAGTTCGCCATCGCAGATACTCCTTCCAATTTGTGGGACGTGTGGGCTGATCTTCAGCGTGAGCATGTTGATCTGGTCGTACAGCCTGCCGTTGGCCGTAAAAAAGCGATGCTTTTGGCTGACATGGACAGCACTATGATCCGCCAAGAATGCATCGATGAGCTGGCTGATGAGGCGGGTTTTGGGGAACGCGTTGCCGCGATCACAGCGCGCGCCATGAACGGTGAGTTGGACTTTGAGGAGGCAATTATCGAACGGGTCGGCTTGCTTAAGGGATTGCCCGAAGCAGTCATTCAAAAAGTGCTGGATACGCGTATTGAGATGATGCCCGGTGGGGCCACTTTGCTTGCCACGATGCGGGCAAATGGCGGTTACGCTGCGCTTGTTTCTGGTGGCTTCACGGCGTTCACAGAGGCCGTTGCCGCACAGCTTGGGTTTGATGAAAATCGCGCCAATACATTGTGCGCGGAAGCTGGCTTTCTGACGGGTGAGGTTGGCCGTCCAATTCTGGGACAACAAGCCAAAGTGGATGCACTGGAACAAATCACGGCACGCCTTGGGATTGAGGCTGACGACGTGATTGCCGTTGGTGATGGTGCCAATGATCTGGGCATGCTGTCGCGAGCAGGAACTGGTGTTGCACTTCACGCCAAACCATCAGTGGCTGAGCAGTGCAGTGTGCGCATCAACCACGGTGATTTGACTGCGTTACTCTATCTTCAGGGATATTCGAAAGACCAGTTTGTTTGAGGTCGGCTCAGAGCTTCTTGCGCTTTTGCTGGCGGTCGCCTTTGTTGCGGGCTTTGTAGACAGCATTGCAGGAGGCGGCGGCCTGATTACGTTGCCAGTGTTGTTGCTGGCGGGTGCAACACCGCTTCAGGCGCTAAGCACCAACAAAGTTCAGGGGTGTTTCGGCTCGGCCACGGCTGCGATCAGTTATGCGCGCGCGGGATTGGTTAATTGGCGTAGCCAGTTTCGGTGGGCGGTGCTTGCGTTTGGTGCCTCATTGATTGGTGCTTTCGTTGCAAGTGCGCTGCCTATTGGGTTGATCCGCGGCATCTTGCCGGTGGTTTTGATTGGGGTCGCGCTGTTTTTTGCCTTTAAGCCTGACCTTGGAAACGTAGACCGCAAAGCGCGGCTGGCGCCGGTGGTGTTTGGGCTGATCTGTGTGCCAATCGTTGGGTTCTATGACGGTGTTTTGGGGCCGGGTGCGGGTTCCTTTTATATGCTGGCGTTTGTCATGTTTGCGGGGTTTGGGGTGCTGAAGGCGACGGCGCATACGAAACTTCTCAATTTTGCCAGTAACATCGGTGGACTGGTGATGTTTGCGTTGGTAGCTGACATCTGGTGGGCCACGGGCCTTGCCATGGGTGTCGCGCAAATTGGTGGTGCAGCCGTGGGTGCGCGATTTGCAATGCGTGCCGGAGCGCGTGTCATCAAGGGGTTGGTGGTTGTGACTTCCGTGGCGTTGGCGCTGCGGTTAATGTGGGAATGGATCTGAGGAGTGCTGAGATGAAGCCTGTAGTTTTGTGTATTTTGGACGGTTGGGGACTGCGCGAGGAAGCGGATTTCAACGCACCAAAACTCGCCCATACGCCAAACTTTGATCGCATCATGCAGGGCCCTTCTGCACAGCTTTTGACACACGGAAATGACGCCGGTCTGCCAACAGGTCAGATGGGTAACTCCGAGGTTGGTCACACAAACATTGGTGCCGGCCGCGTCGTCGCGATGGATTTGGGGCAAATTGATCTGGCGATTGAGGATGGCTCGTTCTTTGAAAATGCCCAGTTGCTGACGTTTATTTCGACACTTCAACAAAGCGGGGGCACTGCGCATTTGATGGGTGTTGTTAGTGACGGTGGTGTGCATGGACACTTGTTGCACATCGCGGCGGCGGCAAAAGCCGTCTGCGACGCTGGGGTGCCATGCGTGGTGCACGCCATTACCGATGGGCGCGATGTTGCGCCAAAATCCGCGGATCACTTTATGGCCGAATTGGCAGCAGCCTTACCACAGCAGGCCCGTATCGTGAGCGTTACAGGTCGCTACTTTGCGATGGACCGCGACAATCGTTGGGAACGCGTCAGCACTGCATATAACGCGATGATCCGCGCCAAAGGTAATGCTGCCCAAGCCGCAGATGATGTCGTGCAAGCGGGCTATGCGCAGGACATCACTGATGAGTTTTTGCCCGCCAGCGTCCTTGACGGTTACGAGGGTGCCAAAGATGGTGACGGCTTTTTTTGTCTGAATTTTCGTGCTGATCGTGCGCGCGAGATTATGGCCGCTATCGCCGCACCCTCGTTCGATGGCTTTGATCGTGGGACACCCGTTAAATGGGCTGCGGTTTTGGGTATGGTCAGTTATTCTGATGCGCATTCACGCTATATGTCGGTGGCCTATCCCAAACAAAAAATCATCAACACTTTGGGCGCCTGGGTGGCCAAGCAAGGCAAGCGCCAATTCCGCTTGGCCGAGACAGAAAAATACCCCCATGTGACGTTCTTTTTGAACGGCGGCCAAGAAGAACCAGAAGTTGGTGAAGATCGCTATATGGCGCCGTCGCCCAAAGTCGCCACTTATGATTTGCAGCCTGAAATGTCGTGCAATGAGGTGACAGAAAAGTTCGTTGAGGCGATTGGCGCGGGGTACGATTTGATCGTTACCAACTATGCCAACCCTGACATGGTTGGACACACGGGTGATTTGGACGCTGCCATTGCTGCGTGCGAAGCTGTTGATGCAGGGTTGGGGCAGGTTCTGTCAGCGCTTGAAGCCGCTGGTGGGGTGATGATTGTCACCGCGGATCATGGCAATTGTGAGGTCATGTGGGACGCTGAAACGAACGGGCCACACACTGCGCATACGTTGAACCCAGTGCCTGTGGCGTTGGTTGGGCATGACGCAAAACTGCGCAATGGTCGCTTGGCTGATTTGGCGCCAACCCTTCTCAAATTGATGGAACTACCCAAGCCCGACGAGATGACCGGAGACGCGCTCTTTTGATCCGAACGGCCTTCATATGTCTTTTGTTGGTCAGTACATTTTTTGCGCCGCAGGTTTCGCTGGCGCAAAACGCTGGCATGACTGCGCAAGAGGCGGCAGATGCGGCCGCTGACGAATTGATCCGTGCGTCGATCGCGCTTGAGAATGCCGAAAGCGCACCAGACCGGATCACCGCGTTGACCGAAGTTGTTGATGCCTATGAAGCGGGCCTGAGCGCGCTGCGTTCAGAGGTGCGGCGTGCGGCTCTTCGTGAACAGGTACTGTCCCGTGAGCTGTCAGAAAAATCCGCGAAAATTTCGGGACTGTTGGCGGTGATGCAGACAGTTGGCCAAGCGCGCGGCCCACAAGTAACACTTCATCCAAACGGAGCATTAGGCACAGCGCGGGCAGGCATGATGGTGGGTGCTGTGGTGCCTGCACTTCAATCGCAAGCTGGATCGCTTTCGGCGCAACTGACCGAATTACAGATTGTCCGGTCCTTACAGGATGCGGCGCATGAAGATTTGCTGGCGGGGCTGGACGGGGTGCAGACCGCACGCACAGAACTAAGTGAGGCAATTTCACGCCGTACAGATCGGCCCAGACGGTTTTCCGAAGAACCTGTGCGCATGGCGTTGTTGCTGGATGCCAGTGAAACGTTAGCGGCCTTTGCCTCGGGGCTTGCTAACCGTGGTGCTGCAGACATTGATGCAATCACACCTCTGAAAGGTAAGCTTTCGTTGCCGGTTGATGGCGCTGTCTTGCGCCGTTTTGGTCAGCCTGATGCGGCGGGGATCGTACGGCCCGGCTGGATTATGGCGACTGCACCGCAGGCGCGGGTTACAACGCCAATGGCGGCGACTGTGCGGTATCTCGGCCCGTTTTTGGACTATGGCAATGTCATTATTCTTGAGCCGGCAACGGATGTTTTGGTTGTTTTGGCGGGGATGAAACGGGTGTTCGGCTCTGTCGGGCAGGTTCTTGAAGCAGGCGATGTTGTCGGGCTGATGGGCGGATCTGACGTAATTTTGAGCGAAACGACGCAGGTGGGTGGCGCATCACGCTCAGAAACGCTCTATATAGAATTAAGAGAAAACGATACGCCGGTGGATCCCGCCGAGTGGTTTGCACAGTAAAAATAAGCTGGGCCGTGCCGTAGCACCATGTTGGCCCCAGAGAGGAATGTAATGAAAAAACTTGTGATGGCTGCCGCCGTTGGCACTCTTTCGAGCGTTATTTTGACAACTCAAGTTGCCGCACCGTTGTTGGCGCAGGACACCCAATCCTCCGGCAATGTGTATCAACAACTTGATCTGTTCGGCGATATTTTTGAGCGCATCCGCAGCCAATACGTCGAGGAAGTAGACGAGGGTGAGTTGATCGAAGCGGCGATTAACGGCATGCTTACGTCGCTTGATCCGCACTCAAGTTATTTGCCACCTGCGGACGCAGAAGCGATGCAGGTTCAAACCCGTGGCGAGTTTGGTGGCTTGGGCATTGAAGTGACCCAAGAAGAGGGTTTCGTGAAAGTTGTGGCGCCCATGGACGGAACGCCTGCGGATGAAGCGGGCATTCTTGCGGGTGACTTCATTACCCACGTGGATGGTGAAGGTCTTCTTGGGTTGGGCCTTGATGAAGCTGTTGAAATGATGCGCGGCTTGGTTGGCACGGACATTGTTCTGACGGTCGTGCGCGAAGATATTGACGAGCCGTTTGATGTCACAATCACCCGCGATGTGATCAAGCTAACGGCTGTGCGTGCCCGTACAGAAGGTGACACTGTTGTGTTGCGGGTCAGCACGTTCAACGATCAGACCTATCCAAACCTGAAAGATGGCTTAGAAGAGGAAATCGAGAAAGCTGGCGGTCTTGATGATATCAACGGCGTTGTGCTTGATTTGCGCAACAACCCGGGCGGGCTTTTAACACAATCGATCCGCGTCTCAGATGCATTTCTGGAGAAGGGCGAGATCGTGTCTACTCGCGGCCGTGAGGCAAATCAGGGCGAGCGTTTCAATGCTACACCGGGTGACTTGATTGACGGCAAGCCGCTGGTGGTTTTGATCAATGGCGGTTCTGCGTCTGCGTCTGAAATCGTTGCGGGTGCGCTTCAGGATCATCGCCGCGCGATTGTGATTGGGACTAAAAGCTTTGGTAAAGGCTCGGTTCAAACTGTCATGCGGATGCGTGGTGATGGTGCGATCCGCCTGACGACTGCGCGGTACTACACGCCTTCGGGCCGCTCTATTCAGTCGCTTGGGGTGTCACCGGATATCATTGTTGAACAGCCCCGCTTAGATCCGACGGACGCGGAAGATACGGATGCTCCGGCGCGTGCGTCACGTTTCGAGGCAGACTTGCGCGGATCGCTGAACAACGACAGCCTGACGGAGGATGAGATTGAACAGATTGAAACGGATCGCGAGCGTGCGCGTGCAGCCGCAGAACTTCGCACGGAGGATTATCAACTGGCCTATGCGATTGATATTCTCAAAGGGCTCAATGCCCTTGGCCCGCAGGAGTAAGCAACCGTGACACCTGATGAAATTGCGGCGCTGCCGTATCGTCCTAACGTTGGCATTATGCTGGCAAACAAAGCCGGCCATGTGTTTATGGCACAACGTTTGGATCGGTTTTCAGATGCGTGGCAAATGCCGCAGGGTGGCATCGACGAGGGTGAAGATGCCCAAGTCGCCGCACTGCGCGAGCTTGAAGAAGAGACCGGTGTGCCTGCGTCTGCCGTAACAGTTGAGGCCGAAACGGATGGGTGGATTCGGTATGATCTACCCCATGATTTGGTGCCGCAATTATGGAAAGGGCGCTATCGCGGCCAAGAGCAGAAGTGGTTCCTTTTGCGGTTTCATGGGGATGATACGTTGATCAACATCGCCACTGAAGAGCCTGAGTTCTCAACGTGGAAATGGATGCCTGCATCGCAGATTGTCGATGCGATTGTGCCGTTCAAGCGCAGTGTTTACGAGGCCGTTTTGGCAGAGTTTCAGCATAGGCTATGAGCGTTTTTCGCGGCACGCTATTGGCGGTGATGCTTTGCACGGCGGGACAAGCGCAGGCGCTGAGTTGTCTGCGCGCAGATGCTGCTACTACTTATTTGAAAGTCGCAAATTCAGATAGGCAATACATGGTGGTTTTGGGGCGTTTTCTTTTTGATGAGAGCGGGTTGAAAACTGCGATAAAAGATATGAAGCAGTCACGCCAAGCGCGACAAACGCCAGCGAGATTTAGTGGCCATTATCTGACGAAGGCTGGCTTTGTTGCGCCTTGGAGCAGCACGATTGGCCTGCAGGTGGATTGAGCGGCCTCATGGTGTGGAAGCCTGAAAAGCGGTGCGCAAACCCTTGCATTTGTGCAAACCAACGGGGCGGAGCACACGCTGCATCTTTCGCCGTGTGGTGACACAACATTCGTCAATCCGAAGGCAGATGATATCGGTAGTGTCGTTGCGTGTCACAAGGGCCGCCAGTGTGGATCGAACACGATACGCTAAATGCTCTGGCAAAATCTACCAAGTCCTACTACGAATTTATGTATGATTAACCAACGTATTGATACCCGTGCGATCGGACTTGATGTTGGCCTGAAATTTATGTCGTGGCTGACGGGCGCTGAAAATCTTCACTACGGACTATGGACCGGTCTTGAGGTGAATGCCGCCAACCTTGGTGCGGCGCAGGCTGCCTATACCGATAAACTTTTCAAGCTTTTGCCGCCTGCACCGGCGCGTATTTTGGATATCGGGGGCGGGCAGGTGAGACGGCGCGTAAGCTGATCGATCTTGGCTATGATATTGATATTGTCGTGCCGTCAGAATTTTTGGCAACGCGCTGCCGCGAGAACGCGCCCGCTGCCCATGTGCATTTGATGAAGTTCGAAGATTTTGAAACGGCTGATCGTTTTGATGTATGTCTGTTCTCTGAAAGCTTTCAATATATTGCTGTCGATCAAAGTTTGCCGAAAGCGAATACCTTGTTGCGGCAAGGCGGCGTGATTATCATCGCTGATTGCTTCCGCTCGGAAAACTTTGTCCGTGAGGATTTGAACCATAAAGTTGGCGGAGGGCATGCGCTTCAGCTCTTCCAAGACGCGGTGCCGCGACATCGGTTTGTTGTGACATTTGAAGAAGATATCACAGCGGCTGTCGCCCCATCTGTTGATCTTGAACAGCAGCTTTTCAACGTAATCGGTTTCGCTATAACGCGCATCGATGCAGAGTTGCAGGCGAAAAAGCCAAAACGCGGTGGTTTATCGCGCGGGCATTTGGGCTCTTTTCAAGCGAGCGGCGGCGTGTTCGGCTTGACCAACGGTTGAACCACAAAACTCGTAACGCAGATGCGTTTTGTTACAATAACCGGTATCTGATGCTGATCTTAGAGCGGGCTTAAGTCCTCTAGCGCAGGGCTTTGAGTATGCTTAATGACGGGTAGCCATCCGGTATCGCGCCCACGCTTCGTTGATATGCGCGGACGGCACTAATTGTGTTCGGTCCTATTTTACCGTCCACGCCTTGGGTGCTAAAACCCGCAGCACTTAGCCGTTCTTGCAATTCTTTACGCTCAGCAAATTTTAGGGCGCGGTTGCCGCGTGGCCATGACGCGCGGATCGGGCCGTCACCTTTCAGGCGGTCTCCCAGATGACCCACACCAATCACATAGGCGTCCGCTGCATTATAACGCTCAATCACGTTGAAGTTTTTGAAGATCATAAAGGCTGCACCTTGGGCGCCAGCGGGCAAAAGAAGAGAGGCGGCGCCATAATCCCGCACTCTTTCCCCGCTCATGTCGCGCACACCAAGGTCTGCCCAGTCTGATGGCATCTTTTTGATCTTCCGGCTTGCTAGTGCGTAATTGAATCCCCGTGGCAGCTGCACTTCTACACCCCAAGGCATGTCGGTTACCCAGCCAAAGCGCTTCAGATATGCCGCAGTTGATGCAAGCGCATCTGTTGGATCATCAGACCAAATATCGCGCCTGCCGTCGCCTGTGAAATCTACCGCATAGGCCAGATAAGAGGTTGGGATGAACTGCGTGTGGCCCATTGCCCCCGCCCAAGAGCCGATCATGTTCCGCGGACTGACGTCCCCGTTATCAAGGATCTCAAGCGCTGCGATCAATTGCTGTTCAAAGAAGCGGCCGCGCCGTCCGTCAAAGGCCAAAGTAGCCAATGCTTCAATGATGTCTTCGTTTCCGCGAAACTCTCCGTAGGCGCTTTCAAGGCCCCATACGGCTGCAACGATTTCTCGCTCAACGCCGTATTTTGCCTCAATCGCGTCGAATGCTTTGCGGTGCTTGCGCAATGCAGCTTTGCCGTTTGTGACCCTTGATGCAGAAGCAGCACTATCGAGGTAGTCCCAAATTGTTTTGGTGAATTCAGATTGGTTGCGATCACGCTCAATAATCTTTGCGTCATAGCGGACACCTTCAAATGCGTTGTCAATTGTGCGCTGTGAAATACCGTTGGCGCGTGCGCGCGATTTGAACGACCGTACCCAGCGGGTGAAGCGTGCGTTTTCTTGTGTGGTGCTGGCTTGAACCAAAACGACTTCCTTCTTGGGGGCAACTTGCGTACTGGCGCCGCGCATTTTGGGCCGAAGCGATCGGCCTTGCAGTAATGTGATGCGTTGGGTGGCCTGCGCCGCAGTCAGTTGTACGGCTTGGGGTATTTCGCGCAACGTCGGGCGCAAAGATGAGGTTGGCGCATTGGCTTGCGCAGGCAAAACGAGCGCACATGAAAGTGCAAAAGACGCCAAGATCGAAACTTTTAAGCATCGCATAGCATTCAGCCCGCCTGATAAAGTACCCTCGTCTTAGCAGATTAGTCGTCGTTTTTGCGGCAAACGCAAGTGATGCGGCGAATTGTTGCGTGTTCAGTTCCAATCAGCTGCGCGTGCGCGTTACTTTGCGTTTGGTTTTGGCGGCTTTCTTCTTGAATCTACTGCCCTTTGGCCCCGAAGATTTTCTCTTAGGCCCACCCTTACCACGGCCATAGCGTTTTTTGCCTGATGGCCCTTTGGCGATAGTCTCACCATCAATTGTGAGCAGCTCAAGCTCAATCCCGCCCGTCATGGCGACCGCTTCGGCAAGCCGCACGGTAACACGTTGACCAAGGCCGATTACACGACCTGTGTCGCTGCCCATCAGAGTCTGTTCATCCGCGTCGTGGTGGAAATATTCAGAGCCGATCGTACGCACAGGCACCAGACCATCAGCGCCCGTTTCATCAAGCTTCACAAACACGCCAAAGCGCGCCACGCCGCTGATCCGACCAGAAAACTCGTTGCCAACGCGTTCAGTCAAATAGGCGGCAAGGTAGCGGTCAGTTGTGTCGCGTTCAGCAACCATAGAGCGGCGCTCTGTATCGCTGATTTGTTGCGCAGTTTCTTGCAGGTTTTCGATATCAAACGGCGATAAGCCATCTTTGTCCCAGCCGTGTGCTGTCACAAGCGCGCGGTGCACGATCAAATCTGCATAGCGGCGAATTGGCGATGTGAAGTGTGCGTAGTTGCGAAGCGCCAAGCCGAAATGCCCAAAGTTCTCTGGGAAGTAGTAGGCCTGTTGCATCGATCGTAGTGTGCTAATGTTGATAAGTTCGGCGTGCTCGCCGCCCGCTGCATCGTTCAGCAATTTGTTGAGATGTCGGGTTTGCAGCACCTGACCTTTGGCCAAATTAAACCCGCTTGATTGTGCGGTTTCTCGCAAGCTTTCCAGCTTTTCTGGCTTTGGTTCTTCGTGCACACGGAACAAAAGCGGCTGTTTGCGCGCGATCAACTCTTCTGCGGCAGCGACATTTGCAAGTACCATGCATTCTTCAATCAGCCGGTGCGCATCCAGCCGATCTTTGAAATTCACAGACTGCACCTCGCCGTTTTCCGCAAGCTCAACGCGGCGTTCGGGCAGGTCAAGATCAAGCGGATCGCGGCGCTTACGTGCCTCAACGAGTGCTTCATAAGCTGCATAAAGTGGGTGGATTACGTCATCCATAAACGGCGCGACACGGTCATTGATGCGGCCGTCCATTGCCTCTTGGACTTCTTCATAATGAAGGGACGCATGAGATTTCATCAACCCACGTACAAACCGGTGCCGCAGTTTTTCGCCAGAGGCATCAAGCACCATTTCAACGGCGATACACGCACGCGGCACGCCTTCATGCAGACTGCACAGGTCACCAGACAACCGATCAGGCAGCATTGGCACGACGCGGTCAGGAAAGTAAGTTGAATTGCCCCGCTTGCGTGCTTCGCGGTCAAGTTCAGAGCCAGAAGTGACGTAGTGCGCCACATCGGCAATGGCGACCCAAAGGATATGGCCACCTGCGTTTGTAGGATCAGGGTCAGCCATGGCAAAACAGGCGTCATCGTGATCGCGTGCGTCTGATGGATCAATGGTGATCAAGGGCAGGTCGCGCAGATCGGTACGTGTGCCCGAGGGGGCGGGTTTGTGGGCGTCTGCCTCCGCCAGCACATTACTGGGGAAATCGTCAGGGATGGCGTGTTGGTGGATAGCGATCAGAGACACCGCTTTGGGCGCGGTCGGGTCGCCAAGTCTTGCTGTAATTCGTGCCCGTGGCAGGCCCATGCGGCCCTTTGGGCCGGCGGCTTCGCCTTCGACCAATTCACCGTCTTTTGCGCCACCCGTGGCATCTGCGGCCACGGTCCATTCGCGATCTTGCTTTTTGTCGATTGGTTGGATGCGTCCACCTTCGGCGGACTTTTTGAAGATGCCGACAACTTTTGCAGCCGCTTGCCCAATGCGCCGAATAACGCGGGCCTCATAGGTATGATCGCCGCCTTTTACTTCGTTGAGCTTGCCCAAAATACGATCACCGGCACCAAGTGCGGGATCGGTTGCGCGCAAAATCATGAGAACTACGGGCTCAGCACCTTCGCCATGCCATTCCAGCGGACGGGCAAAAAGGTCACCATCAGCGTTTGGTGCAAGCACCTGCAACACAGAGACGGGCGGCAACTTTTCAGGATCAGAATAACTGCGCTTGCGCTTGGCTAGATGACCTTCTGCTTCAAGCTCTTTGAGCATCCGCTTTAGATCGATGCGGGCAGCCCCTTTGATGCCAAACGCGCGGGCGATATCGCGCTTGTTGGATTGGGTCGGGTTGTCTTCGATCCATTGTAGCAGATCGGCGCGTGTAGGAAGTGTGCTCATAGGTCGAGGCCTATCACGTCCTGCTAGGCGAAGTAATCCCGAAGGATGCGTGCATAGATTGTTTTGAGTTGGTGGATATGGGCAATTTCAACGTGTTCATCGACTTGGTGCATTGATTTCCCAACCAGCCCAAATTCAACAACTGGGCAATGATCTTTGACAAAGCGCGCATCGGACGTGCCGCCAGACGTGGACAGCGTTGGCACGCGATTTGTCTCAGCCTGAACAGCCGCGGTCACCATATCGGATAATGCACCCGGAGGTGTGATGAAGCTCTCGCCGCTGATCTTGATGTTCACTGAAACCTCAATTTCGAAGGCCTTGCTTATTTCGGCAGCTTCGGCACGCAGCCATTCAGACACGGTTTCACCGCTGTGCAGGTCATTGAACCGGATGTTTACAGCCGCTGTTGCTGCCGCAGGTATGACATTTGTTGCGGGGTTGCCAGTATCGATTGTGACGACGGCGATGGTCGATGGGTCAAAGTGATCGCTACCTTGGTCAAGCTCATGGCTTGCGATGCGGTCAACGAGGCGCGCAATGGCAGGAAGCGGATTGTTGGCGCGATGCGGATACGCCGCGTGCCCCTGTTTGCCTGTCACTGTGAACCACGCAGTAAGCGAACCGCGTCGCCCAATTTTCATCATGTCACCCATCTCATCGGGGCAGGTCGGCTCACCCACAAGGCAGACGGACATCTGTTCGTTCTGCGCGTCCATCCACTCTAGCAAAGCGATGGTTCCGTCCAACGCGGGGCCTTCTTCGTCGCCTGTAATTGCCAAAATCAATGAGCCGTCGGGCGGTGTGTCGCGCACGTGGTCAATGGCGGCTGCTGCAAATGCTGCTACGCCTGATTTCATATCAGTTGTGCCACGGCCGTACATCGTGCCGTCCACAACCTCGGCGCCGAAGGGGTCAAACTTCCAAGCGGCTGCGTCGCCAATTGGGACCACGTCCGTGTGACCATTAAAGCCAAACGTTTTGCTGTGACCTTTGGTTCCCCAACGGGCGAATAGGTTTGCGGTCTCACCACGGTCAACGCGTGTACACTCAAATCCCGCCTCAGAAAGTAGCTTCTCAAGCAACACAAGCGCGCCGCCTTCCGTGGGCGTTACACTGGGGCAACGCACAAGATCGGCGGTAAGCTGAACGGGATCGACTGGGGACATTGGTGCACCTGACTGTTGTAGACAGTTTTACCTACCGTCGGGCTTAGGCGGATGCAAACCTAAGCACAGGTGTCACGCTTGAGCCTTTGCAACGACACTTTGCTGAGTTAGGTATTTAGCATGTTTTATCGGTTTTTTTGTTACCCTCGCTTTGATTGTTTTGCCAACCGTTGGCACCCCACAGTCAGTTGATCCCATTGTCGTCGCGACAGTCACGCGTGCGCCCTTTTCACTTGTGGAAGGTGGCAAGGAGACGGGCTTTAGTCTCGATCTGTGGGGTGAAGTGGCTCAGGGCATTGGCCGTGAAACGGAAGTTATCCGGTTTGAGCAGTTTGCGGATATGCTGGACGCAGTTGAGACAGGGCGTGCGGATTTAGCAGTTGCGAACATCTCGGTCACCTCTGCGCGCGAAGAAGTGTTTGATTTCTCGCGCCCTATTTTTGCCAGTGGTTTACAGATCATGGTGCCGGCGGGTGGCAATAGTCTAAGCATCTGGTCCATTCTGTTTTCGACGGATGTGTTGCTAGCGGTCATCGGGGCGTTTGCGTTGTTGTTTGGCGGCGGTATGATCATGTGGCGCCTTGAGCGAAATGCGCAGCCGTACTTTGAAGGCACCGCCAAACAGATGGCGTTTCCGGCGTTTTGGTGGGCGCTTAATCTGGTGGTGAACGGGAGCTTTGAGGAGCGCGTACCACGGACGGCGTTGGGGCGCATTCTGGGCACGTTCCTGGTGGTTGCATCGTTGTTTCTTGTGTCTGTTTTTGTGGCGAAAATTACATCGGTTTTGACCGTGAACGCGATTACATCATCGATTAACGGACCGGATGATCTTTATGGCCAGCGGGTCGCAACGGTTGAAGGTTCGACTGCGGCGGCGTTCTTGGACGGGCGCGATATCCGCTATGTGGGTTATGAAGGTTTGGGCGGTCTGCTTGAGGCATTTGAAAGCGGCAAAGCAGACGCTGCAGTTTTTGATAGTCCGGTTTTGACCTACTACACTTCAACGATAGGTGAGGGTGTCGGACAGATGGCGGGGCCTGTGTTTATGCGTGAAAACTATGGCTTTGCTCTGGCCTCGGGTAGCAGTCTTGCAGAGCCTGTGAACAGGCTGTTGCTGCGCTTGCGTGAAGATGGAACCTACGCGCGCCTTTATCGAAAATGGTTTGGAACGAACCCGCAGTAGGGCGCGTTGGTCCCTGCTATTTCTGTTCGTCAAAGAAAGGGGTTAGTTGTGCCACAACGACTGAATTCTCGTCCAACGCTCGCTGCATCAATGCGCGCTCGTCATCCGAAATATCGTGTCCTTCAGCAAGACGTTCCTCAAGGGTGCCATAGCCGGAAACATCCAGTGGGGCGAGGTCCGCTTGCTTCAAGATAGCAACGGCCTCGCGCACTGCTTCGGCCTCATCAACGCCCGATGAATAAAGCATAAGCGCCCCGCCGGTTGCCCCGTCAGGCAAGCCGTCACCATCCTTGCGGCCCACTTGGACCAGCAAGGTATAGACGAAGTGGGGACGTTTTTCTTTTTTGGGTTTATCAGTCACGCAACAGCTCGTTGATAGATGTCTTTGAGCGGGTCTTTGCGTCGACCTTTTTCACGATTACGGCACAGTAAAGGTGCACGCCGTTTTTGGACGGCATTGAGCCTGCAACAACAACGGAACCTGCGGGTACTTCGCCGTAAAAGACATCGCCCGTTTCACGGTCAAGGATCTTTGTCGATTGGCCGATGAACACGCCCATGCCCAAAACAGAGCCTTCGCGTACGATGCAGCCTTCAACAACTTCAGAGCGCGCGCCGATGAAACAATTGTCTTCAATGATTGTCGGACCTGCCTGCATTGGCTCTAACACACCGCCGATGCCAACGCCGCCAGACAGGTGAACGTTCTTGCCGATCTGTGCGCAGGAACCAACAGTTGCCCATGTATCAACCATGGTGCCTTCGTCGACATAAGCACCGAGGTTCACAAATGATGGCATCAATACAACACCTGGCGCGATGAACGCTGATTTGCGCACAACACAGTTTGGCACTGCGCGGAAGCCTGCGTCTTTCCACTGGGCGTCGCCCCAGCCTTTGAACTTGCTGTCAACTTTGTCCCACCAGCCAGCGCCTTGTGGGCCACCTTCGTGCTGTTCCATGTCTTTGATGCGGAAGCCCAAAAGTACGGCCTTTTTCGCCCATTGGTTCACATGCCAGCTGCCATCATCGGTCTTTTCAGCGACACGCAGTTTGCCGCTATCTAAAGCAGCCAACGTGCTCTCAATGGCATCGCGGGTTTCGCCAGTGGTGGACGGTGTGATGGTATCACGTGCATCCCATGCAGCTTCAATGGCGGTCTCGAGTTGGGCGTTTGACATGTGTCTCTCCAATTGGTGACTGGTCACAGATTATCGGTGGATATAGACACAAGGGGTGATCGGCGCAATCAGGAAGGCCATTCTATCATGAAGCACCGCAAGCATACTTTACGCGGCAGTACCGAAGACCGTGAAGCCGCCAGCCACATCCCTGATACGCCGCAAACGCGCAGCCCTGCTTATGCGCTGGCGTTTGCTGATTACGCATTTATGTGCCGCGAAGAGTTGCGCCCCATGCGCCTTCAGCTTGAGTTGCTAAAGCCCGAACTCGGTCTGGATGAAGAGGGCGTCAAATCAACGGTTGTGATGTTTGGCGGTGCACGCATTGTTGAGCCATCAAAAAAAGCTGAGGCCCGTACCAAAACGCTCGCTGATCTATCGGTGTTTTATGACGAGGCGCGCGAGTTTGCTCGGCTGATGACCCTCAAAGGCAGTGATGGTGAGAACATGATCGTCACGGGTGGTGGCCCCGGCGTCATGGAGGCAGGAAATCGCGGTGCGCTTGATGCAGGTGGCCGATCAATCGGTCTGAATATTGTATTGCCGTTTGAACAAGCACCGAATGAATATGTGACGCCCGAGCTTTGTTATAACTTTCATTATTTTGCGATCCGCAAGATGCACTTTTTGATGCGCGCCAAAGCGATCACCGTGTTCCCTGGTGGTTTTGGCACGCTTGATGAGCTGTTTGAGGCGCTGACGCTTATTCAAACAGGCCGGATGGAGCGCGTGCCGTTCTTACTGTTTGGCCGTGCGTTTTGGGAAAAAATTATCAACTGGGACGCGTTGGCGGATGCAGGCACGATTGCTAATGATGATCTGGACCTGTTCCGTTTTGTCGATACCGCTGCAGAGGCTGTTGAGTTGATTGAGACGTGGGACGGCGCGGGCGAAAAGCGCGGCACCATCCCGGGTCGTTAATTACCTGTTTAGAGTGTCCCCTGCAGAGATTATCGGCTCAAGCTCGATGATCTGAGGGTCTTGGGGTGCCTCCGCGCTGTAGCGCACGGCGATAATTTCTGCCGCTTTGCGACCAATTTCAAGACGGCACGCATCCATCGTCGCCAGTTTGGCTGGTAGACCTTGCAGCAGTTCAACCCCGTTAAAACCCGCCAGCCCCACATCGGACGGAACATCAACGCCTTTCTCGCGCAAATGCAGCAGGCCGCCCGCACCAATCATGTCATTTGAATAATAAAGGAAATCTAAATCGGGCGTACGTGACAGAATTGCCTCTGTCATCTCGCGACCCTTAGCAAGGGCTGAGCCGCCATCGTAAAATTCCTGATCTGCGATCTCAATGCCGTGCTTTGCAAGGGTTTCCGTGAACCCTTCGAACCTTTTGCGGGCGCGGTGATCCATGGGCATTTTAGTGCCAAGGAAACCAATCCGCTTATATCCTTCTTTCGCGATTGCCTCGGCCATCATTCGGCCAGCGCGTCTGTGCGAAATCCCAACGCAGCTGTCCACAGGTGTACCATCGACATCCATAATTTCGACGATTGGAATGCCACTTGCCTTCATCATGGCCCGGGATGCATCGGAATGCTCAAGTCCGGCGATGATGACGCCTGAAGGGCGCCATGACAGCATCTCGAAAAGGACCTGTTCTTCTTTGCCGGGCTTGTAATGTGTGATGCCAACAACTGGCTGTAAGTCAGTCTGGTCCAACACTTCGCTAATGCCCATCATTACTTCAGGGAAGACCATGTTGGACATCGATGGAATGATGACTGCAACTAGATTGACCCGCTGTGACGCAAGCGAGCCTGCGATTTTGTTGGGAACATAGCCAAGCTCTTTGGCGGCGGCTAACACCTTCTCGCGGGTAGAGGTCGATACATCCCCGCGGTTGCGTAGCACGCGGCTAACGGTCATTTCGGAAACGCCCGATGCTTCAGATACATCGCGCAGGGTAAGTGGCCTTTTAGACGTCACAGCGGTCGTCCCTCAGTATTTCAGTCTATTGAATGTTAGCGGCGATCATTAATAAAGTCCAAGGGTTGAATGGAGCAAGCATTTATCCGATGGTCACATCCGCACGGCCCCGTGGCTCAACAGGATAGAGCAGCCCCCTCCTAAGGGGCAGGTTGCAGGTTCGAATCCTGCCGGGGTCGCCA